>NZ_JAVRHI010000299.1:0-41560 GCF_034105845.1 Streptomyces sp. CRN 30
GAGGTCGTACTCCTGCGCAAGCTCCAGGGCCTTGGCAAGCGGGACAATCCCGACCTGCTCGCCGCTGGGACCGACAAGTCGCACCTCGGGAACGCGAATCCGGTCGTTGATGCGGGGCTCGGCGCTGATGGATCCTCCTCGGTAGCACCACGCGACCGTCTGGCGGACAGCCGCGTCACGTCTTTGTTCGATATAGACCTAACCGCGCCGACGCACAAAAAATGCCCCGGACGACGATCACAGGCGGGGCTCCTCGAACTACCGGAGCACCGCCGCGATGGTCGCGGGGCGCGCTTTCGGGCCGACCGCCGTGGGAACGGAGGCCGCCTGACCGGTGACCCGCCGTCCCGGGGGACGGTCAGGTGGGAGTTCGAAAGCCTCCACTTGTGGGTCGGTCGCGTCGCCGTGAGGCATACATGTCCGACCGGTCGTTACACAAGGTTAGCAGTTCCCGGACGCGTGCGCTAACCAGGTGTCGCCCGCCCCTCCTGCTGTCAAGAGGGCCCGCCGGGGGCCCTATCGTGTGCGGCATGAGTGAGACCCCTGCTGAGACGCCCGCGGACGCCGACTTCGACGCCATGACCCGTGACATCGCCGAGGTCCCCGCGGTCGAGGTCATCGTGACGGTGGCCGTCAATCTGATGAGCGCGGCGGCGGTGAAGCTCGGTCTGACGGAGGACGGCGACGCCCACAAGGACCTGGACGAGGCCCGCAAGCTGGTGCACGCGCTGGCCGGACTGCTGGACGCGAGCGCGACGGAGATCAGCTCCTTCCACGCCGCCCCGCTGCGCGACGGCCTGAAGTCGCTCCAGCTCGCCTTCCGCGAGGCGTCCCTGGTCCCGGACGAGCCGGGCCAGGGACCGGGCGAGAAGTACACGGGCGCGGTCTACGGCTGATCCCGCATCCCGCGGTCCTCAGATCACCGTACGTACAAGGGCTCGCCCGGAGGGGTGGCCCCGGCCGGCAGCAGTGCCAGGTCGAGGCCGCGCACCAGGCGGGCCCGCAGTGTCTCGTCGGCGGCCAGCCGCTCGGCGACGGCGCGGGCGGCCTCGGCGGGCGCCGCGGCCGGGTCCAGGACGAGGGCGAGGGTGCCGTCGGCGGTCCCCGGCCCGAGGTGGGCGCTGAGCACGGCGGCCTCGGCGGCCACGGCGCCGCGTACGGCCTCGACGACGGCGGGGTCGGTCAGCGGGTCGGCGGTGGTGCGGCCCTCGGCCAGCGCGAGCAGCGCGGAGCCGGTCAGTTCGAACGGCACGGGGCCGGCCAGGTCCAGGACGACCGTGTCGGCCTTCTCGTGGGCGGCGGCCCGCAGCGCCTGGTGCAGGGGGACGGCGACGGGCCGGGCGCCCGGGTCCCACCGGGCGAGCGAGGCGGTGGAGGTGAAGGCGGGCAGCGCGGTCCGGCCGCCCGCCTTGAGGGTGGGCACGGCCATGTCGCTGGTCTTCTCCCGCCGCAGCCCGTTCTCGTCCTCCTCCACCTCCCCGAGAACGGCGACCACGGGGACGAGCAGCCGGGCGCCCTTGAGGGCTTCGAGCACCGGCGCGAGGGCGGTGCGGTCCTCCGCCCAGGCGGCGAGCGCCGCGCTCAGCCGGGGGTCGGCGGAGCCGTCGTCGTCGGAGTAGCCGGGGTCGGGGATGTTCTTGTTCGCCACGGTCCACGAGCCTATCGGTGGGCCGTCACCGGTCCGGCCCCGGTCCCTCACGGTCTTCTCAGGAAACGCTGACCGGCATTTAACGTGCGTCAAACAGGCCGCACAGCCGTCGCGGCCAGCATCGCGGCATGCCGTCCCACAGAGTCCGCGCCCGTGCCCGAGCCCGTAGGCTCCCCTGGCTGTACGCCGTGCTCGCGTCCGTCGCCGTCGCGGGGGGTACGGGCGCGGGGGCTGTGTACCTGACAGGATCGGTGGGCACCCGCGGCGTGGCGCCGGCCGCGGCGAGCGCGGAGACCACGCCGGCCGCCCAGGAGTCGGAGGAGCCCGTGACCGTGGACCGTGACGCGCTGCTGGCCCAGGCGATGGCCTCCGTGTCGGTGGCGGACGGCGCGGAGGTCTCCGTGGCGGTGCTGGACACCGACGGCGGCGAGAGCGCCTCCTACGGTGACGCGGCCTTCGACACCGCGAGCATCGTCAAGGTCGACGTACTGGCTACGCTGCTGCTGCAGAGCCAGGACGCGGGGCGTTCCCTGACCGCGCAGGAGCGGACGTACGCCACCGCCATGATCGAGCAGAGCGACAACGCCGCCACGACGGCCCTGTGGAAGGCGATCGGGCGGGCCGACGGCCTCGACACCGCCAACGCGCGCTTCGGGCTCACGCGGACCGAGGGCGGCGACGGCGAGCTGTGGGGGCTGACCCGGACCACGGCCGCCGACCAGCTGACGCTGTTGCGGCAGGTGTTCCCCACCGACGGCACGGACACCTCGGAGCTGAGCGAGGACTCGCGGACGTACCTGGTGGGGCTGATGGAGCGGATAGCGGACGGGCAGGACTGGGGTGTCTCGGCCGCGGGGTCGTCGGCGGCGCTGAAGAACGGCTGGCTGCCGCGGAGCACGACCGGTCTGTGGGTGATCAACAGCATCGGGCGGGTGACGGCCGACGGCCGTACGTACCTGGTGGCCGTGGTGTCGCGGGGCAACGCGGCCAAGGCGGACGGCGTCTCGCTGGTGGAGGCGGCGGCCAGGGCGGCGGTGTCGGTGTTCTCCGACGACACGGAAGCCGCGGTGGCAGTGGCTTCCGGCTCCCCCGCCGCTCAGAAGTCGTCGTAGCGTTCGCGCCGGCCCCGCCACAGGACGACGGCCGCGACGATCAGGACGCCGCCCGCGCCGCCGGCCAGTGGGGCCGCCCAGGCCGAGGTGGCGCCGGCCGAGGACTCCTCGTCGGGTCCGGAGCCGAAGTACTCCTTGCCGTACGCGGCCGGTTCCGGGTCCTCCACGTCCAGCCGTCCCGCGGCCTCGATCGCGGCGACGGGGTCGATGAAGCCGTACCCGCGGGAGTCGTCGCGGCCGTCGGCGGGCGGGTTGTCGGCGGTGTCCTCCAGGAGGGACTTGACCTGGGCCGGGGTGAGGCCGGGGCGGGCCGCGCGGACCAGGGCGACGGAGCCGGAGACGAAGGCGGCGGCGGCGCTGGTGCCCCAGCCCTCGTAGTACTGGTGGTCGGGGGCGGCGATGATCACGTCGTCGCCGGGGGCGCTGACCGTGGCGTACCAGCGGCGGGTGGAGAACGAGGCGCGCGTGCCGTAGCGGTCGACGGCGGTCGCGGCGATGACACCCGGGTAGGCGGCCGGGTAGGAGAGGTGGTCGCCCTTCTCGCCGCCGTTGCCCGCGGAGGCGACCACGACGACGTTCTTCCGCAGGGCGTACTGGATCGCCTCGTCCTCGGCGCGTTCGGGGTGGGCGGAGGAGGAGTCGTCGCCGAGGGAGAGGTTGATGACGTCGGCGCCGTGGTCGGCGGCCCAGCGGATGCCCTCGGCGAGGGCGCCGCCGCGGGTCTTGCGGGCCTTGGCGCGGGCGGGGTCGTCGTCCTCCAGGATGACGCGGACGGGCAGCACCTTCGCCTCGGGGGCGACGCCCATGACGCCGTCGCCGTTGCCGGTGCCGTGTCCGTGACCGGCGACGATCCCGGCCATGGCGGTGCCGTGCTCGGCCCAGGACTCGTCGCCCTCCGCGGCGCCGAAACCGACGAGGTCCTGGCCGGCGAGGACGTTGCCGGCGAGGTCGGGATGGTCGGCCTCGACGCCGGTGTCCAGGACGGCGACGGTGATGCCGGCGCCCTTGGTGGTGCGCCAGGCCTCGTCGAGGTGGAGGGCGTCCAGGGCCCACTGCTTGGCCCGTATGCCGTCGGCGTGGGCGGAGGTGGCGGGGACGAGGGCCAGGGAGGCGGCGAGGAGGAGGCCGAGGGCCGCGGTGCGGCGGCGCGGGAGGGCGTACGTCACGAGGGCTGCTCCGTGGCGGGTCCGACGTTCTTGCGCAGGCGGCGTTCGACGCGGTCGGCGAGGCCCTTGGCCTCGTGGCCGAGGCCCGCCTCGGCGGGGGGCGTGGTGGCGCCCGCGGCCATCGCCTGCCCGGCGGGCTGCGGGGCGTCGACCTCGCGGCCGTCGGCCCAGCCGGAGACGGCGTAGACGACGACCGGGGCGTCGGTGAGGACGGAGACGGTCCAGGAGGCGCGCTGCCGGGCGCCGAAGCCGGCGGCGACGGTGTCCTTCGCGGCGTAGGGCAGCGGCATCAGGTCGCTACGGCTGTCCAGGCCCTCCTTGTCGAACCGGTCGGCCAGGGAGGTCATCCCGGCGGCGTCGGCCTTGGTGAAGAGGAGGCCGACGGTGGTGACGCTGCTGCGGGTGGCGTCCGTGTAGGTGGCGCGGAGGAGGCGGGCGCAGCCGACGGGGGCGAGGGCCTTGCGCAGGAGCGGGTCGAAGGCCTTGGCGCAGCCGCTGTCGGGGGCGACCGCGACGCGGGTCCAGGTGCGGTCGGCGCCGCCGGGGCCGGCGCCCTGTCCCCGCACGGTGGGCGGGAACAGGTCGTCGACGGGGGCGGTGTGCCAGAGGTCGGCGGCGGCGTCGAAGGTGCCCTGCGCGCCGCCGTCCCCGGGGTCGTCGGCGAGCCAGGCGCCGGTGACGGCGCCGGTGAGGAGGCCGAGGCCGAGGACGAGGCAGACGGCGGCGGCGACCACCTGCGACCGCACGCGCCGCCCGAACGGCCGCGACCGCGTCCGCTCGTCGTACCCCTCGGGCTCCCCGAACGACACGTAGGGCCTCCGGCGGCCGCCGGAGGCGGGGGCGGTCGCCCAGTCGGGGGCGGCCGCGGGCGCGAAGGGACCGGTCTCGGAAACGAAGGGACCGGTCTCGGAGCCGAAGGAACCGGTCCCGGAGGCGAAAGAACCGGTAGCGGCAGAGCCGTGAACGAAGGGAGCGGCCGCGGTTGGGCCGGGGGGCACGGGTCGGAGGCGGCGAGTCGTTTCGGCGGGGGGCTCGGTGGGGTGAGGGGGCATGCCGCCGGCGCGGGATGCGGTGGGTCCGCCCGAGGCGGCGGACGGGGGCCGGGCGGATGCCGGGATGCCCGGGTGGCGCCCGGGTTCGGGCTCGGGTGGGACGGGACGGAGACGCCTGGTCGTCTCGGCGGAGGTCTCGGCGGGCGCACCGGGGTGCGACGGCGGTGCCGTGCGCGGGGTCGCCGAGGGGCTCCCCGCGGAGGTACCGGGGCGGGACGGCGCGGACGAGTCCGCGGAAGTACCGGGACGGGCCGACCCGGACGGCTGCACCGAGTTTCCGGCGCGGGACGGCACGGGCGGGGCCGTCGAGGTGCCGGGGCGGGACGGTGTGGACGGCTGCGCCAAGTTTCCGGGGCGGGACGGCACGGACGGGTTCGTCGAGGTACCGGGGCGGCGGGCCCCGGCCTGCTCCGCGGGCGTACCGGTCGCTGACGACGCCCGCGCCGGGGGGCGCGGCCCGCCGTGGGCCTCCCGGCCCACCCTCGGCGGCGCGTCCGGGAACCGGGCCGAAGACGGCGGAGGAGGAGGCGGCGTGCCGTCGGGGTCGGCGGCGACGGCATGCGGGGATTCGGCCCGGGGGGCCGACGCGTCGGCGGGACGCGACGACACGGCCCGCGGGTCGGGAGCACCGGTCGGTCGTGGCGGCACGGCCCGGTCGGACGGTGCTCCGGTCGGGCGGGGGGACACCGCCCGGTCGGTCGGCGTTCCGGTCGGCCGTGGCGGCATCGATCGGGCGGACGGTGCTCCGGTCGTACGCGGTGGTGCGGATCGGGGGGCCGGCGGCTCAGACGGGCGGGGCGGCACTTGCCGAGGGGCCGGCGGCTCAGACGGGCGGGGCGGTGTGTCGTTCGTGGGGCCGGGGACCGTCGCGGAGCCCGTGCGGGCGGGCGGCAGTGGGGTGGAACGGGGCGGTACGGACCCGGAGCGGTCCGGGGTCTGTTCCGGCGGGAGCGGTGCCGAGCGGGGGACCGGCGGGACGGCTCCAGGGCTCTCCCCGACGGCCGGGGACCGCTCCGGCGGCAACGGGGTCGACCGCCCGGCGGCGGGTGCCGGTGTCGTCGGAGGGTGCGGGGGAACGGAGGCATGTCGCGCTTCCGTGCTCATGCACCCCCCGTTTCCTCGTACCCGGGCCTTCCTCGTCCGCGGGTGTGTCCTGCCGCCGGCCGCCCGGCGCGGACGGTGCCGTCCCCGGGCGCATACCCGCACGGCCGGAGCGTCATCCCGTGCCCGGCCGCCTCCGACATGCGTGCGCGTCACTCTACGGCGTGATGACCTACCGCGGGGAACCAGTCCGCGCGCCCGCGGCATTGGCCCGGATCGTCCCCCTACCCTGCGCCGATCCCGTCTGGCAGGCTGCCTCCATGACCGCGCGCCCCGCCGACCGGGCCCGTTACGACCGGGCCACCGCACACCTCGACGCCCCGCTGGCGATCGTGGACCTGGCGGCGTTCGACACCAACGCGGACGACCTGGTGCGCCGGGCCGCCGGCAAGCCGGTGCGCGTCGCCAGCAAGTCCGTACGCTGCCGTGCGCTGCTCGAACGCGTCCTCGCCCGGGACGGGTTCGAGGGCGTCATGTCGTACACGCTGGCCGAGTCGCTGTGGCTGGCGCGTTCGGGGTTCGAGGACGTGCTGCTGGCCTACCCTTCCGCGGACCGCGCCGGTTATGCCGAACTGACCGCCGACCCCAAGCTCGCCTCGGCGGTCACCGTGATGATCGACGACCCCGCTCAGCTCGCGCTCATCGACGCCGCGCGCGACGGAGGACGCGAAGTCGTCCGCGTGTGCCTGGAGTTGGACACCTCGCTGCGGCTGTTCGGCGGCCGGGTGCGGGTCGGCGCCAGGCGCTCGCCGCTGCACTCCCCCGCCGAGGTCGCCGACCTCGCGCGGGCCGTGGCCGGGCGGCCCGGGTTCCGGGTCGTGGGGATCATGGCGTACGAGGGTCATGTCGCCGGGGTCGGCGACGCCGTCGCCGGGCGTCCGCTGCGCTCACGCGCGGTACGGCTGATGCAGGCCGCCGCCCGCCGGGAACTGGCCGAGCGGCGCGCCGCCGTGGTGGCGGCGGTGCGGGCCGTCGTACCGGACCTGGAGTTCGTCAACGGCGGCGGCACGGGCAGCGTGCAGCACACGGTCGCGGAGGACGCGGTCACGGAGGTCGCCGCCGGGTCGGGGCTGTACGTACCGCGGCTGTTCGACAACTACACGTCGTTCCGGGGCCGTCCGGCGGCCCTCTTCGCCCAGCCCGTCGTACGGCGGCCGGGGCTGGGGGTCGTGACCGTGCTCGGCGGGGGCTACCCGGCCTCCGGCGCGGCCGGTGCCGACCGGCTGCCGGAGCCGTACCTGCCCGAGGGGCTGCGCTACGACTCCCAGGAGGGCGCCGGCGAGGTGCAGACGCCGCTGCTCGGCTCCCCGGCCGACGACCTCCTCATCGGCGACAAGGTGTGGTTCCGGCACGCCAAGGCCGGGGAGCTGTGCGAGCGGTTCGACGAACTGCACCTGGTGGAGGGGGACGCGGTGACGGCGACCGTCCCCACGTACCGGGGTGAGGGGCGCACCTTCCTGTAGGACCGGCTCACAGGGCCGGCTCACAGGACCGGCTCACAGGACCGGCTCACAGGGGTGTGACGTACGCCCCCGAGATTCCGCCGTCCACCAGGAAGTCCGTGGCGTTGACGAAGGACGAGTCGTCGCTGGCGAGGAAGGCCACCGCGGCGGCGATCTCCTCCGCCTCGGCGAACCGGCCGACGGGGATGTGGACGAGGCGGCGCGCCGCGCGCTCGGGGTCCTTGGCGAACAGTTCCCGGAGCAGCGGGGTGTTCACCGGGCCGGGGCAGAGCGCGTTGACCCGGATGCCCTCCCTCGCGAACTGCACGCCCAGTTCGCGGGACATGGCCAGCACCCCGCCCTTGGAGGCGGTGTAGGAGATCTGCGACGTCGCCGCGCCCATCCGCGCCACGAACGACGCCGTGTTGATGACGGAGCCCTTGCCCTGGCGCCGCATATAGGGGATGGCGGCCTTGCAGCACAGGTAGACGGAGGTCAGGTTGACCTCCTGGACCCGCTTCCACGCCTCCAGGCCGGTCTCCAGGATGGAGTCGTCGTCGGGCGGCGAGATCCCGGCGTTGTTGAAGGCCACGTCGACGCTGCCGTAGGTGTCGTACGCCGTGCGGAACAACGCCTCGACCTGCTCGGGGTCGGTGACGTCGGTCCGTACGAAGAGGCCGCCGGTCTCCTCGGCCGCGGCCTTGCCGCGGGTCTCGTCGACGTCGGCGCACACGACGTGGGCGCCCTCCGCGGCGAGCCGCCGGGCGGTGGCGAGGCCGATGCCGCTGCCGGCTCCGGTGACGACGGCGGTGCGGCCGACCAGGCGGCGGCAGACTGGGGTGTCGGTCACTGTGCGGGACCCTCCGTGCTGAGGAAGACGTTCTTGGTCTCGGTGAAGGCGGTGAGGGCGTCGGGGCCGAGTTCGCGGCCGATCCCGGACTGTTTGAAGCCGCCGAACGGGGTCCAGTAGCGGACGCTGGAGTGCGAGTTGACGGAGAGGTTCCCGGCGCGGACGGCGGAGGTGACGCGCAGGGCGCGGCCCACGTCCCGGGTCCAGACGGAGCCGGCGAGCCCGTAGTCGGTGGCGTTGGCGAGGGCCACGGCCTCCGCCTCGTCCTCGAAGGGGAGGAGTACGGCGACGGGGCCGAAGACCTCCTCGACGGCCACGCGCGCGTGGGGGTCGACGCCGGTGAGGACGGTCGGCGGGTACCAGAAGCCGGGGCCCTCGGGTGCCTTGCCGCGCAGGGCGGCGGCGTCCTCGGGGACGTAGGAGCGGACGCGGTCCCGCTGGGCGGCGGAGATCAGCGGGCCCATCTCGGTGCGTTCGTCGGCCGGGTCGCCGACGACGACCGCCTCGATCGCGGGGGCGAGGAGGTCCAGGAAACGGTCGTACACGGCGCGCTGGACGAGGATGCGGGTGCGGGCGCAGCAGTCCTGGCCCGCGTTGTCGAGGAAGGACATGGGGGCGGCGGCCGCAGCCGCCTCCACGTCCGCGTCGGCGAAGACGATGTTGGGGCTCTTGCCGCCGAGTTCGAGGGTGACGCGCTTGAGGCGGGCGGCGCCGCGGGCCAGGACCGCCTTGCCGACGGCCGTCGACCCGGTGAAGACGATCTTCGCGACGTCCGGGTGCTCGACGAGGGCGTGTCCGGCGACCGGGCCGTGGCCGGGCAGCACCTGGAAGAGGTGCTCGGGGAGACCGGCGTCGAGGGCCAGTTCGGCGAGGCGCAGCGCGGTGAGCGGGGTGGTCTCGGCGGGTTTGAGGACGACGGCGTTGCCTGCGGCGAGGGCCGGGGCGGTGCCCCAGGCCGCGATCGGCATCGGGAAGTTCCAGGGGGCGATGACGCCGACGACGCCGAGCGGTTCGAGGATCGTGACGTCGAGGCCGCCGGGGACCGGGATCTGGCGGCCGGTGAGCCGCTCCACTCCCCCGGCCGCGTAGTCGAGCAGGTCACGGACGTTGCCGGCCTCCCAGCGGGCGCCGGCGAGGGTGTGCCCGGCCTCGCGGACCTCCAGGCGGGCCAGTTCCTCCAGGTGGCCGTCGACGGCGGTGGCGAAGCGGCGCAGCAGCCGGGCGCGGTCGCCGGGGGCGAGGGCGGCCCAGCGCTCCTGGGCGCGGACGGCCCGTACGACGGCGGTGTCGACGTCGGCGGCCGAGGCGGCCGGGACCGTGGCGACGGTCTCCTCGGTGGCGGGGTTGAGCACCCGCAGTCGGTGCGGGTCGTGCGCTTCGTGCGGCTCGTGCTGGTCGGACAACGGGTGCCTCACATGCGTTCGAAGGAGCGGCGCAGTTCCCAGTCGGTGACCGCGGCGTCGAAGGCGTCCAGTTCGACCCGCGCCATGTTGCGGTAGTGGGCGACGACCTCGGGGCCGAAGGCGGCCTCGGCGAGGGGGCTCTCCGCCCAGACGTCGGCGGCCTCGCGCAGGGTCGTCGGGACGTGGTCGTAGTCGGCGGTGTAGGCGTTGCCCGCGCAGGGGTCGGGCAGTTCCAGCTCCCGCTCGACGCCGTACAGGCCGGCAGCGACCATGCCGGCGACGGCGAGGTAGGGGTTGACGTCGCCGCCGGGGAGGCGGTTCTCGAAGCGCAGGGACGGGCCGTGGCCGACGACGCGCAGCGCGCAGGTGCGGTTGTCGTGGCCCCAGGCGACGGCGGTCGGGGCGAAGGAGCCCGGCTGGAACCGCTTGTAGGAGTTGATGTTCGGGGCGTAGAGGAGCGAGAAGTCACGGAGCGCGGCGAGCTGTCCGGCGAGGAAGTGCCGCATGAGCGGGGACATCTCCCCGTCGGGTCCGGCCATGGCCGGGCGGCCGTCGGGGCCGGCGAGGGAGAGGTGGATGTGGCAGGAGTTGCCCTCGCGCTCGTCGTACTTGGCCATGAAGGTGAGGGAGACGCCCTCCTGGGCGGCGATCTCCTTGGCCCCGGTCTTGTAGAGGGCGTGCTGGTCGCAGGTGGTGAGGGCCTCGTCGTAGCGGAAGGCGATCTCGTGCTGGCCGGGGTTGCACTCGCCCTTGGCGGACTCGGGGGTGAGACCGGCGGCGGCCATCTCGTTGCGGATGCGGCGCAGCAGGGGTTCGACGCGGCCGGTGCCGAGGACGGAGTAGTCGACGTTGTACTGGTTGGCCGGGGTCAGCCCGCGGTAGTTGACGTCCCAGGCCCGTTCGTAGGTGTCCTTGAAGACGATGAACTCCAGCTCGGTGCCGGCCCGAGCGGTGTGGCCGTGCTCCGCGAGGCGGTCCAGTTGGCGGCGGAGGATCTGGCGGGGCGCGGCCACCACCGGGGAGCCGTCCGCCCAGGCGAGGTCGGCGGTGACGTACGCCGTGCCCTCGTGCCAGGGGATGCGGCGCAGGGTGGCGAGGTCGGGGTGGAGCGCGAAGTCCCCGTAGCCGCGGTCCCAGGAGGACATGGCGTAGCCGTCGACGGTGTTCATCTCGGCGTCGACGGCGAGGAGGTAGTTGCAGCCCTCGGTGCCGTGGTGCAGTACCTCGTCGAGGAAGAAGCGCGCCGCGAACCGCTTGCCCTGGAGCCGCCCCTGCATGTCCGGGAAGGCCAGGACGACGGTGTCGATCTCGCCGCCGGCGACGAGTGCGTGCAGTTCCTCGACACCGAGCGGGGGCGTGCGGTCTGCCACGGGGGCTCCTCGGGCTTCCTCGTCGGGCCGGGAGCCATAAGGTATTGCGCAGGACCATTGCTTGGGAAGGGGGCACGGCCGCATGGCGGAGGGATCCGGGGGTGCGGTGGCGGACCGGCTCGCGCCGGTGCTGCGGCCGGTCCGTACGGGCAACGGCTTCGAGGAGGCGCTGGAGCAGATCCTCCAGGTCCTGCGGCTGGGCCTGGTCCCGGCGGGCGGGCGGCTGCCGGCCGAGCGGGGGCTGGCCGAGCGGCTCGGGATCAGCCGGGTGACGCTGCGCGAGGTGCTGAAGGTGCTCCAGGACGAGGGTCTGGTGGAGTCCCGGCGGGGGCGGTACGGCGGGACGTTCGTGCTGGCGCGGGCGGATCGCGACGGCGGCGCCGACGGCGCCGCCGAGCTGCGGCGCCGGGTCGCGGGCGTGGACATCGAGGACGTACTGCGTTTCCGGGAGGTGCTGGAGACCGGCGCGGCGGGCCTGTGCGCCGGGCACGGGCTGGCCGGGGAGCGGGCGGAGCGGCTGCGGGAGGCGCTGGCCCGGACCCACGACGCGCCGCTGGCCGACTACCGGCGGCGGGACACGATGCTGCATCTGACCCTCGCGGAGCTGAGCGGGTCGCCGTCCCTGACCGCGCAGTACGCGGCCGTACGGGCCCGGGTGAACGGGCTGCTGGACTGCATCCCGCTGCTCGTGCGCAACCTGGAGCACTCGCAGCGCCAGCACACCGCGCTGGTCCAGGCGGTGCTCGACGGGGACGCGGACGGTGCGCGCGAGGCGATGCGGGAGCACTGCGCGGGCACGGCGGCGCTGCTGCGCGGGTTCCTGTCCTGAGCGGTTTGCCCGGCCCCCTTCCTTCGGTAAAGGTACGGGTGGGCTCCATTGAGGGCCGTCAAGGCCGTCGAGGGCCGTTGAGGGGAGAACCGATGACGGACAGGCCGCTGATCGGTGTCAGTACGTATCTGGAGGGCGCCGCCCGCTGGGGGGTGTGGGAGCTGGAGGCGGCGCTGCTGCCGGCCGGGTACCCGCGGCTGGTGCAGCAGGCCGGCGGGCTGGCCGCGATGCTGCCGCCGGACGTCCCGGAGCACGCCGCCGCGGCCGTGGCCCGGCTCGACGGCCTGGTGATCGCGGGCGGCCCCGACGTGGAACCCGTCCGCTACGGTGCCGAGCCGCATCCGCGCACCGGCCCGCCCGCCCGCGCCCGGGACACCTGGGAACTGGCGCTGATCGAGGCGGCGCTGGCCGCCCGGCTGCCGCTGCTGGGCATCTGCCGCGGGATGCAGCTGCTGAACGTCGCCCTCGGCGGCACCCTCGTCCAGCACCTCGACGGACACGCCGAGGTGGTGGGCGTGTTCGGCGGCCACCGGGTCGAGCCGGTGCCGGGCACGCGGTACGCAGGTGTCGTCCCGGAGGCCACGTTCGTCCCGACCTACCACCACCAGGCGGTGGACCGGCTCGGCACGGGCCTCATGCCCTCGGCGCACGCGGCCGACGGCACGGTGGAGGCGCTCGAACTGCCGTCCGCCGACGGGTGGGTGCTCGGGGTGCAGTGGCATCCCGAGATGGGCGAGGACGTGCGGGTGATGCGGGCGCTGGTGGAGGCGGCGCGGCCGGAGCCGGCCGCCGCCCGGGTCAGCGGTGGTCGAAGCGGACCGGCTCGGTGAGCAGGGCGCTCAGATCGTGGCCGGTGGACAGTTCCCGCGGCTCCGCGCCGCGCCGGAAGAGGACACCTCCGGCCTCGGTGCCGCCGAGGGCCAGCCGGTCGCCGTCCCGGCGCAGCCAGGTGCCCTCGCGCAGCGCCACCACCGGCACGTCGTTCTCCTGGAGGAACTCGGTGAGCCGCTCGGCGCGGGTCTCGCCCATGTGCGTACGGTCCGCCGGCGCGTCCTGGTAGTGCGGGTTGATCTGGAACGGCAGCAGGCCGAACGACTCGAAGCTCGGCGGCTGCACGATCGGCATGTCATTGGTGGTGCGCAGCGTCGGGCAGGCCATGTTGGTGCCCGCGCTGGAACCGAGGTAGGGGGCACCGGCGGCGACCCGTTCCCGTACGGCGGTCACCAGGCCGTGCGCGTGCAGCGCCTTCAGCAGCCGGAAGCTGTTCCCGCCGCCGGTGAACACCGCGTCGGCCTCCCGCACCGCGCGCGCCGGGTCGGCGGCGGTGTGCACCCCGGTCACCCCGACGCCGAGCGGCTTCAGCGCGGCGGCCACCTGCGCGGTGTAGCGGTCGTGGTCGGCACCGGCGTACGGCACGAAGAGCAGCTCGCGCGCGGCACCGAGGACGTCGCGTATCTCGTCCAGGGCGTGGTCGAGGTAACGGCGGCCGGGGGCGGTGGAGTTGGAGAGCAGCAGCAGGTTCATGTGGTCCTCTCGGGCAGGTGGGGGCGGGGCCGGCGCGGGGTCAGCAGCCGGCCGATCTCCGTGGCGCTCCGCAGCAGCGGCGCGACCAGCTCCTGGTGGCGGGGGCGCAGGGCGTCCAGGGAACCGACCACGGAGAGCGTGCCGACGGCACGGCGGCCGACGGCGACGGATGCGGCGAGCGCGGCGGTCTCGGGATCGTACTCTCCCTCCGAGTACGCGTATCCGGACCGTCTGACCTCGGCGAACCGCTCCTCCAGGGCGGCGGGGTCGGTCAGGGTCCGCTCGCTGAAGCTGGCCATGGGCCGGCTGTAGAGCAGCGCGGCGCGGTCGTCGGGCGGCAGCATGCCGAAGTAGGCGCGGGAGGTCGCCCCGGCGTGCGCCGGGTACAGCTCGCCGGTCAGACCGTGCACCCGGAGCGGTCCGTGGACGCCGTCGGCCGCCGCGACGCACCGCATGTGGATGCCGTCCGGCACCGCGAAGAGCGCGCTGGCCCCGGTCTCGGCGGCGAGCCGTTGCAGGGCCGGCATGACCAGTGTCGCGAGGCCGCCGTCGCGCTCCCAGCCACGCGCGAGGTGCCAGACGGCCGGGCCGAGGCGGTAGCGGCGGGTCTGCGGGTCGGAGACCAGGAATCCGCGGTAGGCGAGCGCCGCGAGCAGGCGCTGCGCCACCGACTTGTCCAGGCCGAACTCCCGGGCCACGTCCGAGACGCCCCACTCGGGGCGGTCCCGGTCGAAGGACTGGAGCAGGCTCAACAGCCGGTCTGCGGTCTGGAGCGGCGGACGTGGGGCGGGCTGCCCCGGGGACGTCGGCGGCCCCGAGGACGTCGGCGGCCCCGGCGGCGTTACGGACGGGTTGTCGGACATGACGTGCACTGTAACGCTTCTCGAATAACGGGAAACAATTGCGCTCAGCGCACTGCGGAGAAACTCTGAGGGTCCCGCCCGGCCCTCAGGAAAGGCGCATCCCTTGCTCAAGCACGTCCTCGATGTCATCGAACTCCTCGACCGTCCGCAGACCGGCGGCGAACTCCTCGCCGCCCATCTGCGCGCCGTCCACGCCGCCGCCGTGAAGGAGACCGGCGGTGAGGCGACGGGCCCCGAGCCGGTGATCGAGGTGCGCACCGTCACCGGCGACAAGGGCAGCACCGACTTCGTCGCGGTGACCGTGCCGGGCCGCGCGGGCCGGCTGTCCGGCGGTGACGCGCCGACGCTCGGTGTCCTCGGGCGGCTCGGCGGGGTAGGGGCGCGGCCGGAGCGGATCGGGCTGGTCTCCGACGCCGACGGTGCCGTCGCCGCCCTGGCCGCCGCCGCGAAGCTGCTGGACATGCACGCCCGCGGGGACGTCCTCGACGGCGACGTGATCGTCTCCACCCATGTCTGCGGCTGGGCGCCGACCCGGCCGCACGACCCGGTGCCGTTCATGGACTCCCCCGTCGACATCGCGGTGTGCAACCGCGAGGAGGTCTCCGAGGCGATGGACGCGGTCGTGTCCATCGACACCACCAAGGGCAACCGGCTGCTCAGCCACCGCGGCATCGCGCTCTCCCCGACGATCTGCCAGGGCTGGATCCTGCGGGTCAGCGAGGACCTGCTGTCCGTCCTGGAGACGGTCACCGGGGAGCAGGCCAGGGTGCTGCCGGTGACGACGCAGGACATCACGCCGTACGGCAACGGCGTGCACCACATCAACTCCCTGCTCCAGCCCGCCGTCGCCACCGACGCGCCGGTCGTCGGCCTCGCCATCACCGCCGGGTCGGCTGTCGCGGGCTGCGCGACCGGCGCGAGCCACGAGACGGACATCGCCGCCGCCGCGCGCTTCGCGCTGGAGACGGCGAAGGAGTTCGGACGCGGCGGGGCGCGGTTCCTCGACCCGGCGGAGTTCGCCCGGCTCGTGGAGCTGTACGGCCCGATGACGCGGCTCCAGGGCACGGCGCCCTGACCCTCTTCGCCCCGGCTCCCCCTCATCTCCCCCTCGCCCCCCTCCCCCTCGACCCCCCCGTCGGCTCCCCCGTCGGCTCCGTGAACGTCCCCGTGTGAACGGAACCGCCCGCTCCCCTCCCCCGCCCAGGAGTCCCCGTGCGTTCCACCGCCCCGCCCGGCCCACCGGCCCCGAGCGCCGCGCCCGGCCCCGCCGCCGCACCGCCCCGGCACCCCCGTGCCCTGGAGCCCGTCACCGCCGTCCTGACCGTGGTGCTGTCGGTCCTCGGCGCGCTGATCGGCGTCGTGCTCATCACCTCGCTCGGCATCTCGCCGAACACCGCGGTGATCGGCGCCCTGGTCGCCATGGTGATCGGCCGCATCCCGCTGCGACTGCTGACCGGCATGCGCTCACCGCACCGGCAGAACCTGGTGCAGTCCGCCGTCTCCGGCTCCACCTTCGCCGCCGCCAACTCCCTGATGACGCCGATCGCGGTGCCCTTCGCGCTGGGCCGCACCGACCTGGTCTGGCCGATGCTCGGCGGCGCGGTCATCGGCCTGGCGGTGGACAGCTGGGTGCTGTACCGGGTGTTCGACTCACGGCTGCTGCCCGCGTCCAACTCCTGGCCCGCCGGCATCGCCGCCGCCGAGACCATCAAGGCCGGCGACTCCGGGGGCCGCAAGGCGGCGGTGCTCGGTGTCAGCGCCCTCGTCGGAGTGATCGGCGCGGCGCTGAAGCTGCCGACGAGCGCGGCCGGTGTCGCCTTCCTCGGCAACATCTGGGCGCTGCTGATGTTCGGCATCGGGCTGCTGGTCGCCCAGTACGCCCCTACCGTCCTCGACGTCGACCTGTCCGCCGCGCACGTCCCGCACGGGCTGATGATCGGCGCCGGACTGGTCGCGCTCGGGCAGGCGATCGCGCTGATGCGCAAGGGCCGTACGAAGGGCGGCGGCACCGCGCCGGCCGGGGACGGGGGCGTCCCGGGGCCGACCGTGGGCGCGACGCGGCTGCGCCGGGGCCTGCTGGAGGGGATGGTCCTGTTCCTGGTGGGCGCGCTGGTGGTCGCCCTGGTCGGCGGGATCGCCGGCGGGATGTCGCTGCCGGGGCTGGTCGGCTGGGTGGCGCTGGCCGGGGTCGCCGCCGTGTCGCACCAGCTGATCGTGGGTCTGGCGGCGATGCACTCGGGCTGGTTCCCGGCCTTCGCCGTCACCCTGATCGTGCTGATCGTCGGACTGTTCCTGCACGTGCCGACGGTGCCGCTGGCGCTGCTCGTCGGGTACACCGCGTCCACCGGACCGGCCTTCGCCGACCTCGGCTACGACTTCAAGGCCGGGTGGCTGCTGCGCCGGGACGCCGTGCCGTGGCAGCCGTTCGAACTGGACGGCCGCCGCCAGCAGTACATCGCCCAGCTCATCGGGTTCGGCGTGGCCCTCGTCGTCGTCGCGCTGGCCTGGCACACGTTCTTCACCGACGGCAAGGTGCCCCCGGTCTCGGAGGTGTACGTCGCCACGATCAAGACCGGCCTCGACCCCGACACCATGCGCACCCTGCTGCTCTGGGCGATCCCGGGCGCGCTGGTCCAGCTGATCGGCGGCTCCTCCCGGCAGATGGGCGTGCTGCTCGCCACGGGTCTGCTGGTGGCGACCCCGCAGGCGGGCTGGATGGTGCTGGGCGGTCTCGCCGTACGCCGCGCCTACGTGCTGTGGCGGCGGCGCGGCACGAAGGACGCGGCCGAGCGGCGCCGGTCGGACGAGGAGGCCGACAACGACCTGTCGCTGGTCGGCGCCGGACTCGTCGCGGGCAGTTCGCTGAACGACGTGGGCCAGCTGACGAAGGCGCTCTGACCGCTGGGCCGGCTGACGAAGACGCTCCGATCGCCCCCCTTCCGAAACGCACGAAACGCACGAAACGCACGAGAGGCACGAGAGGCACGAGCATGAACACCGTAGGACTTCCCGCGCTGGGCCTGGTGACCATCGGCCAGGCCCCCCGTTCCGACCTGCGCCCGGACGCCGAACCGTTGCTGCCCGGCCTGCGGCTGGTCGAGCACGGGGCGCTGGACGAGGAGGAGTTCGGCGGCGCCGACGACAGGGCCGTACGGCGGCGGCTGGCGCCGGAGCCGGGTGAGGCGCCGCTCGTCTCCCGGCTGCGCGACGGCGGTTCGGTGCTCCTCGGGCACGGCGCGCTGGTGCCCCGGCTGGAGCGGGCGGTCGCCCGCGCGGAACGGGACGGGGCCGTCGCGACGCTGCTGCTGTGCACCGGGCACTTCCCCGCGGTGCGCTCCGGACGGCCGTTGCTGCACGCCGAACCGCTGGTCCAGCACGGGGTCGCCGCGCTGGTCGGCGCCGCGCCTGTCGGACTGGTCTGCCCGCGCCAGGACCAGCGGGACGACGTCGCCGGCCGCTGGACGCGGCTGCTGCCCGGCCGGGTGAGCGCCGCCGGGGCCGACCCGTACGCGCCGCGCGACGAGGCGCTCGACCGGGTCGCGGCGGCGGCCCGGGAACTCGCCGACGGCGGTGCCGCCTGGCTGGTGCTGGACTGCATCGGCTACACGGAGGAGATGCGCCGCGCCGCCGCCGGGACCGCGGGCCGCCCGGTGCTGCTCGCCCGCTCCCTCGCCGTACGCGCCGCGGCGGAGACCGTCGCCGCACACGGCTGACCCCCTCCCCCCACCGCCCTTCGCCAAGAACCCGGAGCCCCCATGTCCTCGCGTACTTCACGGCAGTCCGCCCGCCCCGTCGGCATCGTCCGGGTTCTGACCAGCGACGATCCGGCCGTCGTCGAGGACCACGGGCGGCTGCTGACCGAGCGGTTCGGCTTCCCTGCCGTGTCCCGCTGCATCCCCGGCCAGCCGGACGGCATCCACGACGACGCCACCCACCGGCTCGCCGAGCCGAAGATCGTGGCGCTCGCCGCCGAGCTGGCGGCCGAGGGCGTCGGATCGGTGATCATCAGCTGCGCCGCGGACCCGGCGGTCGAGGAGACCCGTGCCGCGCTGCGCGTCCCGGTCGTCGGCGCGGGTTCGGCCGCGGCGGCGGTCGCCCTGGGGCTCGGCCGGCGCGTCGGCGTCCTCGGCATCCGGGACGAGGCACCGCCCGCCGTCGCCGCGCTGCTCGGCGACCGGATGGCCGGGGCGGCCCGTCCCGAGGGCGTGCACGGCACCCGCGACCTGCGCACCGCCGAGGGCACGGAGGCCGCCGTCGCGGCGGCGGCCGGCCTCGTCGCCGGAGGCGCCGACACGCTCCTTCTGGCCTGCACGGGCCTGACGTCCATCGGCATCCGCCCCCGCCTGGAGGCCGACCTGGGCGTCCCGGTGGTCGACGCGATCCTGGCGGCGGGACTGGTCACGTCATACGTACGCAGCTGAGAACGCCCCTGAAAGGGGCGCGGGGAACGGCGCGACCAGCCACAGTCAACCCGCACACGCGATCCCCGCTCACCCCCGGGTCAGCGACAGCAACTGCCGGGCAGGCCCGGTCGGCCGGTGCCCGGTCGGCCAGACCGCCCGCAGTTCCCGCGCGAGGGAGACGTCCTCGACCGGAACGCGGACCAGGCGCCGCAGCGCCAGTTCCTCGCCGAGGGCCAGCTCACTGAGGACCGCGGGCCCGGCACCGCCGACCGCCGCGGCCTTCACCGCCGTGGTCGAGGACAGCTCGATGAGGGGGCGGGCCAGCCCGCCCAGCGCCGCGTCGAGCACCTGCCGGGTCCCCGACCCCTTCTCCCGCAGGATGAGCGGCGTCACCGCCAGCTCCCGCGCGGCGAGCGGCCGCCGCCGCTTGGCCCAGGCGTGTCCGGGGGCCGTCACCACGATCAGCCGGTCGTGGGCGATGACCGCCGAGTCGAGGCCGGCGGGCACGCTCAGCCCCTCCACGAACCCCAGGTCGGCCTCGTCGGCGAGCAGCCGCCGCGCCACCGACGAGGAGTTCCCGGCGAGCAGGGAGACGGCGGTGTCCGGCCGCTGCGCGCGCAGCGCGACCAGCCAGCCGGGCAGCAGGTACTCCGCGATGGTCATGCTCGCGGCCACCCGCAGCCGCGAGTCCCGCCGGTCCCGCAGCGCCTGCGCCCCCGCGTCGAACGCCTCGGCCGCCTCCACGATCCGCCGCGCCCAGTCGGTGACGAGCGCCCCGGCGTCGGTGAGCCGGGAGCCGCGCGGCGACCGGTCCACCAGGGCGACGCCCAGCTGGCGTTCCATCGACCGGACCCGGCTGCTGGCCGCCGGCTGGCTGATGCCCAGTTCGCGGGCGGCCCCGCCGAGGCTGCCCAGCCGGGCCACCGCAAGGAGCAGTTCCAGGGCGCCCAGGTCGGGCACCCGGTGCGCCAGCCCCGGCGGATACGTCCGACCGGTCGCGTCCTCGTCGCCCGGCTCCCCGGCACCCCGCTGCTCCACCCTGCTCATAAGTCCAGTTTATGTCCTCATAGGACCGTGCTCCCTGGTCGCCGGGGCCGCCCGGCGCGACCGTGGGGACATGGTCACCGCAGTCCGCCCCCTTCCCCGCCCCGTCCCGGCCGCTCCCCGCTTCCCGTCCGTCCGGCACCTCGGACCGAACTGGTACGCCTCGGTGATGGGCACCTCCGTCGTGGCCACCGCCGGGGCCGGGCTGCCGTGGCACCCACCGGGTCTGCGGACGGCCTGCGCCACCGTCTGGGCCGTCTCCCTCGTGCTGCTGGTGGTCCTGCTCGCCGCGCGGGCCCTGCACTGGCTCCACCACCGCGACCGGGCCCGCGCCCATCTGCTCGACCCGGCGGTGGCCCCGTTCTACGGCTGTCTCGCCATGGCGCTGCTGTCCGTGGGCGGCGGCGCGGTGACCGTCGGCGCGGACTGGACCGGCGGGGCGGCGGCGGCCGTCCTGGGCGCCGTGCTGTTCGCCGCCGGTACGGCCGTGGCGCTGGCGGCGGCCGTCGCCGTCCCGTACCTGATGGCCGTACACCACCGTCCGGCGCCCGCGCAGGCCGGGCCGGTGTGGCTGCTGCCGCTG
The DNA here is from genome assembly GCF_034105845.1 of Streptomyces sp. CRN 30. Classification (NCBI taxonomy): domain Bacteria; kingdom Bacillati; phylum Actinomycetota; class Actinomycetes; order Kitasatosporales; family Streptomycetaceae; genus Streptomyces; species Streptomyces sp. CRN 30. The sequence goes on from NZ_JAVRHI010000299.1 coordinate 20,391, forward strand.
GTCGCACCGATGGTGGCCGCGGCGACGGGTCCGTCGGTCGTGGAGCTGCTGCCGCCCGGACAACCGCGCGCGACCCTCCTGTACGGCTGCCTGGCGCTGTTCGGGGTGAGTCTGCTCGCGACCCTGCTGATGCTGCCGCTGGTCTTCGCGCGGCTGCTCACCGGCGGTCCGCTCCCCCTCGCGCTGACCCCGTCGCTGTTCCTGGTGCTGGGTCCGCTCGGCCAGTCGGCCACGGCCGCCGGCCGGATCGCGGACGTCGCGCCGGGCGTCGTCCCGGCCCCGGTCGCCGACGGGGCCGGTGTCCTCGCCGTGGTCTACGGCGTCCCGGTGCTGGGCTTCGCGCTGCTCTGGCTGGTGCTGGCGTCGGCGCTCGTGGGGCGGGCCCGGCGGCTCGGGATGCGGTTCTCGATGACGTGGTGGTCGTTCACGTTCCCGGTCGGCACCTGCGTCACCGGCGCCACGACCCTCGCCCGCCACACCGGCCTCACCGTGTACGCCCTCCTGGCCGTCGTCCTCTACGGCCTTCTGGCCGCCGCCTGGGCCGTGGCCGCCGCCGGGACGGTGCGCGGTACGGTCAGCGGCGAGCTGCTCGCAGCGCCGCGCCCAGCACCCGCGGCGCCTCGGCCAGTGACGGCCCGTACCAGGTGAGGTGCCGGCCGCTGACGAGGGCGCAGGGCAGACCGGGGAAGACCTCCGGGCCGTCGTCGGCGGTGAAGCGGTAGGGCTCGTCGGGCAGGACGACGAGGTCGGGGCGGGCGGCGCGCAGTTCCTCCGGCCGGACTCTCGGATAGCGCTCCGCGTGACCGGCGTAGAGGTTCGCGACGCCGAGGCGGGCCAGCACGTCACCCGCGAAGGTGTCCCGGCCGAGGACCATCCACGGCCGCCGCCAGACCGGCACCACGGCCGTCACCTGGTACCGCTGGGCCACCGCCCCGTCCCCCGACTGCTGCTCCGTGTCCTCCGGGCTCCCCGCGCTCCCCGGGCTCCCCGCGCTTTCCGGGCTCCCCGGTCGCTTCGGTGGCGGCAGTGCCGACCAGGCCCGCTCCGCCTCGTCCAGCCAGCGCGGCCGGGCGCTCGCTCCGCAGGCCCTCAGTGTCCGGTCCAGTTCGGTGAAGGCCGCGGCCACCGTACGGACCTCGGTGACCAGCACCTCGGTCCCCGCCGCGCGCAGGGCGTCCAGGTCGGCGGGGCGGTTCTCCTCCTCGTTGGCGACGACGAGGTCCGGGGCGAGGGACAGGACACGGCGGATGTCGGGATTCTTGGTGCCGCCGATCCGGACGACGTCCAGCCCGGCCGGACGAGCGCACCAGTCGGTGGCGCCGACCAGGGCGCCGGGCACCGTACGGGCCACGGCCTCGGTCAGCGACGGCACGAGGGAGACGACGCGCGGCGGCACCGGGGCGCCGCCCCGCCGCTCCGCGCTCACGGGCGCGATCGGTCCCGTACCGCCTCGATGTGTTCCGCGACCGCGACGACGATCAGCCGGGTGTCCGGGACCGTCGCCCGCCAGCGGTGCCGCACCCCGCCGGTGAGGTACAGCGTGTCGCCGCGGCCCAGCCGGTAGGCGCGGCCCTCCGCCTCGATCTCCACGGCGCCCTCGGCGACGTACATCAACTGGTCGTTGCGGTACTGCAGTTCGCGGCCGGCGTCGTGGTCGCCGGTGAACTCCGAGGCGTGCATCTGGTGGTGCCCGCGCACCAGCGAGCGCACCCGGGGCGCGGACCCGCCGTCCTCGGCCCGGACGACGTCCACACTGCACGCGGGGTCGGCGGCGGCGAGCAGCTCCACGGCGGTGGTGCGCAGGGCGTCGGCGACCTTCTCCAGGGAGCCGGTACTGGGCCGGGCCCGGTCGTTCTCGATCTGGCTGAGGAAGGGCACCGACAGGCCGCTGCGCTCGGCCACGACGGCGAGGGTGAGGTCCAGCGCACGGCGTCGCCGCCGGACGGCCGCGCCCACCCGGAGGGGCTGTTCTTTGTGGTCGCCCATCGCTCCGGCTCCCTCCTTCGCCTGTCGTCATGGAGCCCGGTGCGGTGCTCCGGGCACGAAACCCCGGCCGGACGCTTCCCGCGGCAATTCTCTCTGAAGAGTTCTCTGCACCCTACGCATGTTCGGCAAACCGTTTCACGCGGCCGTCACATCGCTGTCACGCCCCGGTGGCGCGGACCCACCGGTTCTCGCCAGCGATCCGGCCGGGCGCGGACCGGTACACCGGTCGCCGCGGGCCGGTACACCGGTCGCCGCGTGCCCGCGCACGGTCCCCGCGGGCCTGTACACGGTCCGCGCGGCCGGTTTCCGCTCCGTTTCGCCCGTGCCCTCCCCGCGCTGTCCCGCACTTTCCCCGCTCCGTGTCCGGCCGGGACACGGCTCGGGCGGTGGCATCGCGCTCCGTGGTTGTCCAAATCCTTACCGTGTCACCGTAGCGGGAGCGAAGACGCCCGAGGGGCGGGCCCCTCCCGCGCGCGACGGCGCGGGGCGGCCCGCCCCTCGGGCGGTGGTGGCTGCGGCGGTCAGGCCGCGGTCATCCGGTCGGCGACCTCCGGGTTCTTCTCGATCCAGGACGCCACCGCGTCCTCCTCGTGACCCTGGCCGCGGTCCTTGATCTCGCTCTCCAGGCTGCCTAGCTCGTCCTCGCTCAGGTGGAAGTTCTTGATCCACTCGGTGAGCTGCGGGTACTGCTCGGGGAAGTCCTTGCTGGAGATCGTGTGGATCTTGTTGTTCTCGCCCCAGAACTTCTTGTCGTCCGCGAGCTTGGTCAGCTCGTAGTCGCTGTACGCCCAGTGCGGCGACCACAGGACGACGGCGACGGGCTCCTTCTTGGCGAGGGCGCGCTTGAGCTCCGCCAGCATCGCCGGGGTGGAGCCGTCGACGACCTCGTACTCCTTGTCCAGGCCGTAGCCCGGCAGGACCTTCGTCTTGAGCAGGTTCATCTCGCCGGTGCCCGGCTCGATGCCGATGATCTTCCCGTCGAAGAGGTCGGACTTGCCCTTGAGGTCCTGCATGGACTTGACGTCCTTGACGTAGCTGGGCACCGCGACCTCCAGTGAGGTCGGTTCGTACCAGCTGCCGAGGTCGGTCAGGTTGTCCTTGCTCTTGTTCCAGTAGTTCGACTGGGCGTGCGGCAGCCAGGCGTCGAAGTTGAGGTCCAGATCACCCGAGGCGAGGCCGGTGTAGACCGGGCCCACGTCCATCTGCTTGAGGTTGATCTTGTAGCCGCGCTCCTCCAGGAGGTTCTTCCAGAGGTAGGTGACGGCGACGTCCTCGTCCCAGGGGAACCAGGCGATGTCCAGCGCGCGCTCGGCCTCCGCCGGGTTGTCGGAGCCGGAGCCGGACTTGACCGGGGCCAGCTTGTCAACGAGGCCCGCGTTCTCCTTCAGCCAGGTGCGGACGGCGTCCTGCTGCTTGCCCTTGCCGACCTTGTTGATCTCGGCTTCGAGGCTGGTGAGCTGGTCCTCGGTGAGCTTGAAGTCCTTCATCCACTGGGCGACGGTCGGGTCGTCGTCCGCGAGGCCCTTGCGGGAGAGCGTGTGCACGCCGTCGCCGCTGCCCCAGGCGCCCTTCGGGTCCTTCAGCTTCTTCAGGTCGTAGTCGTTGTACGCCCAGTGCGGCGACCAGAGCGTGACGACGATCGGCTTCTTCTCGCTGTAGGCCCGCTTCAGCTCCGACAGCATGGCCGGGGTGGAGCTGTCGACGACGTCGTACTCCTTGTCCAGGCCGTACGCCTTGAGGACCTTGCTCTTCAGCAGGCCCATCTCACCGGCGCTGGACTCGATGCCGGTGATCTTCCCGCCGAACTCGTCGGCCTTCCCCTTGAGGTCTTCGAGGGAGTCGATGTCCTTCATGTACGACGGGACGGTCAGCTCCAGCGTCGTCTCGTCGTACCAGGAGCCGAGGTCGTCCAGTTTCGAGCCGTACTTCTTCCAGTACTGCTCGTGGGTGGTCGGCAGCCAGGAGTTGGTCATCAGGTCGACGTCGCCCTGGGCCAGCGCGGTGTACAGCGGCCCGGCGTCGAACTGCTTGGCCTCGACCTCGTAGCCGCGCTCCTCCAGGATCTCCTTCCAGAGGAAGGTGGAGGCGACGCCCTCGTCCCACGGGACATAGCCGAGGGTGACCTTCTCGCCCTGGCCGACGTTCTTGCCGTCGGCCACCTCCGCGGAGTCGCCGGAGCCGCCGAACATGCCCATGCCGCCGGCCACCAGGGCCAGGACCACGACGCCGACGACGGCGATCTGCGGGCGGGGCCGGTAGGACCAGATCTTCAGTCCGCCGGCCGCGCGGGCACGGGCGGCGGCGCGCCGGCCGAGCGGGGAGACCTGGGTGCCCAGGGCGCTGGTCATGCGGTCGAGGTAGATCGCCAGGATGACGATGGCGACACCGGCCTCGGCGCCGAGACCGACGTTGAGCTGGCCGATGGCCTGGTTGACGGCACCGCCGAGACCGCCGGTGCCGACCATGCCGGCGATGGCGGCCATGGAGAGGCCGAGCATGATGACCTGGTTGACGCCCGCCATCACCGTGGGCAGTGCCAGCGGGAGCTGGACGCGCAGCAGGGTGTTGCGGGGCGTGGTGCCGAACGCCTCGGCGGCCTCGACCAGTTCCTTGTCGACCTGCCGGATGCCCAGCTCGGTCATGCGCACGCCCGGGGCGAGCGCGAAGACGAGGGTGGCGACGATGCCCGCGGGGGCGCCGGTGCCGAAGAACAGCAGCGCCGGGATGAGGTACACCATCGCCGGGAGCGTCTGCATGAAGTCGAGGACCGGCCGGACGAAGGAGCTGACCCGGTCCGAGCGGGCGGCCCAGATGCCGACCGGCACGGAGATGACCAGCGCGATGATCGTCGCCACCAGGAGGAGCGACAGGGTCACCATCGCGTCCTCCCACAGCTCCATGGAGTCGATGAACGCGAATCCCACGAAGGTGAGGACACCGGCGACGCTGCCGCGCAGCCAGAAGGCGAGCACGGCGAAGATACCGGCGAGCAGCAGCGGCTCGGGCGCCTGGAGAACGGCGTTGATGCCGTCGTAGGCGCCGGTGAAGACCGTCTTGAAGAAGTCGAAGAGCCAGGCGATGTTCGTTCGCAGCCACTCGACCACGTCGTTCACCCAGTCACCGAGCGGAACTCTAGGCATTGGCCATCACCTTGTTCCCGCCCTTGTCACCGCGGTGGGCACAGGTGCCGGGCGCGGCGGGCTCGTCACCGAGGAAGCCGATGAGCCGCTGCCGCGGCACGACACCGACCAGCTCGCCCTCGCCGTTGAGCACGGCCACGGCGTGCGGCACGCGCGCGCTGATCGCGCACAGCTCGGTGAACGACGTGTCGGGCGTCGCGGTCTCGCAGTCGCAGTCGGCCTCGTCGCCGCGCGTCCCGGTCTCCATGACGGCACCGGCGGTGAGCACCCGCGAGCGGTCGACGTCCTGGGTGAAGGAGGCGACGTAGTCGTTGGCCGGGCGGATGAGGATGTCCTGCGCGGTGCCTATCTGCACGATGCGGCCGTCGCGCATCACGGCGATGCGGTCGCCGAGGCGCATGGCCTCGTTGAGGTCGTGGGTGATGAAGATGATGGTCTTCTTCAGCGACTTCTGCAGTTCGAGGAGCTGGTCCTGCATGTCGCGCCGGATCAGCGGGTCGAGCGCGCTGAACGACTCGTCCATGAGCAGCACGTCGGCGTCGGTGGCGAGGGCGCGGGCCAGGCCGACGCGCTGCTGCATACCGCCGGACAGCTCGTCGGGCCAGGACTTCTCCCAGCCGGCCAGGCCGCACAGGGCGAGCGCCTCGTCGGCGCGGCGTTCGCGCTCGGCGCGGGGCACGCCCTGCACTTCCAGGCCGTAGGCGGCGTTGTCGCGGACGCTGCGGTGCGGGAAGAGGGCGAAGTGCTGGAAGACCATGCTGATCTTCTTCGACCGCACCTCGCGCAGCCCGCGGTCACCGAGCGCCGTCAGGTCGTCGCCGCCGAAGCGGACGTGGCCCGCGGTCGGCTCCAGCAGGCCGTTGAGCATGCGCAGCAGCGTGGACTTGCCGGACCCGGACAGGCCCATGACGACGAAGATCTCGCCCGGTTCGACGGTGAAGGACGCGTCGATGACGGCGGCCGTGGTGCCGTCGGCGCGCAGTTCCTCCCTCTCGGTTCCCTGGCGCAGTCGTTCGACTGCCTGGTCGGGTTTCCTGCCGAAGACCTTGTAAAGGTGCTCGGCCTCAAGCCTGGCTGACACGCTTACCTCTTGCGTAGGGGACAGGGGCAAGGACCGAAAGCCGACTAACAGTTGAATTCATCAACCAGCTTTGGCCCGGCTGCGCACCTGCCCTGTTCCTTATCGGCCAAACACAAGTGTGATCTGCTTCACTTACAGGACACGTGTCAATTACGGAACGTATCCACACACTCCGTCTGAGGCACCCCCTCCGCATCATCCGTCAGCCCTTTTCCGCCCGCATGCCAAGGCGGAACGCATTCGGGCGCCACCCTGCGGCATGATGCGGTGCGTGACCGGACGACTCATGCTTCTCGACACCGCCTCCCTCTACTTCCGGGCTTATTTCGGCGTCCCGGAATCGGTGAAGGCCCCCGACGGCACGCCGGTGAACGCCGTGCGCGGACTGCTCGACTTCATCGACCGCCTGGTCAAGGACCACCGGCCGGACGCGCTGGTGGCCTGCATGGACGCCGACTGGCGGCCCGCGTGGCGGGTGGAGCTCATCCCGTCGTACAAGGCGCACCGCGTCGCCGCCGAGGTCCCGGCAGGGCCGGACGAGGAGGAGGTCCCCGACACCCTCTCCCCGCAGGTGCCGGTGATCGAGGAGGTGCTCGACGCGCTCGGGATCGCCCGCGTCGGCGTCGCCGGGTACGAGGCGGACGACGTCATCGGCACCTTCACCGCACGCGCGGCCGGTCCCGTCGACATCGTCACCGGCGACCGCGACCTCTACCAGCTCGTCGACGACGCCCGCGGCGTGCGCGTGCTGTACCCGGTCAAGGGTGTCGGCACCCTCCAGCTCACCGACGAGGCGGTCCTGCGCGAGAAGTACGGCGTCGACGGCGCCGGCTACGCCGATCTGGCCCTGCTGCGCGGCGACCCGAGCGACGGCCTGCCCGGAGTGCCCGGCATCGGGGAGAAGACGGCGGCGAAACTGCTCGACGCCTTCGGCGACCTGGCCGGCATCCTCGCCGCGGTCGACGACCCGGGCGCCAAGCTCACGCCGTCCCAGCGCAAACGGCTGGACGAGGCCCGGCCGTACCTCGCCGTGGCCCCGAAGGTCGTACGGGTCGCCGACGACGTCCCGCTGCCGGACGTCGACACCGCGCTGCCGCACACCCCCCGCGACCGGCACGCCCTCGACGCCCTGACGGCCCGCTGGGGTCTGGGCGGCTCCCTCGGGCGCCTCCTTGCGACCCTCGGCTCCTGAGGCGCGGTGCTTCACCGTTCCTCCCGGGGGAAGCCGTAGTCTGCGGTTCCGGATGGGTCCGGGGGGATTCATGGACCTTTCATCCATGAGGTGTTAAGTGGGGGAGGGATGCTAACTTAGGCAAACCTAACTTCAGGCACTGGGAGGCCGTCATGGCAGACCGACCGGGACGCAAACCGCGCAAACCGCACTCCGCGCAGGTCGTCCGCACCGAGCGGCTCACTCCGCACATGCAGCGGGTGGTCCTCGGGGGCGAGGGGCTCGCCGCGTTCGCCGCGGACACCTGCACCGACCACTACGTGAAACTCCTCTTCCCCTCCGGCGGCGCGACCTACCCGGAGCCGTTCGACATGGAGCGGATCCGGGCCGAGTTCCCCCGCGAGCAGTGGCCGGTGACCCGCACCTACACGGTGCGCCACTGGGACGCCGCGCTGCGCGAACTCACCCTGGACTTCGTCGTCCACGGCGACGAGGGCCTGGCGGGCCCCTGGGCGCGGGACGTCACCCCCGGCGAGACCATCCTGTTCATGGGACCCGGCGGCGCCTACACCCCCGACCCGGACGCCGACTGGCACCTGCTCGCCGGTGACGAGAGCGCGCTGCCCGCCATCGCCCGCTCCCTCGAGGCGCTGCCCGCCGGTGCGCGGGCCTTCGCCTTCGTCGAGGTCGCGGGCCCCGAGGAGGAGCAGAAGATCGACTCGGACGTCGAGGTCGTCTGGCTGCACCGCGGCGACCGCCCGGCCGGCGAGGCACTCGTCGAGGCCGTACGAGGTCTCGACTTCCCCGAGGGCCGGCTGCACGCGTTCGTCCACGGCGAGGCGGGCTGCGTGAAGGAACTGCGCAAATTCCTCCGCGTCGAGCGCCAGTACCCCCGCGAGGACCTGTCCATCTCCGGCTACTGGCGCCTCGGCCACAACGAGGACGGCTGGCAGTCCTCCAAGCGCGAGTGGAACGCCCAGGTCGAGGCGGAGCAGGAGAGCGGCTCGGCTTCCCCGGCCGCGTAGGCGGAGGCTTCGTCTCTCCCTCCCTTGGGACCTCTCGGGGCTCTCGGGCCTCTCGGGCCTCTCGGGCCCTACAAGGCCCGGTGGCTGGTTCAGTCGCCGCGTACGCGTGCGTGCTGGTGCATGTCGTGCCAGCCGTCGGGGTGCAGCAGCGCCGAACGCCGGGTCCCCTCCGCGGCGAACCCCGCCCGCTCCGCGACCCGGCAGGACGCGGTGTTCGCCACGGCATGGCTCAGCTCCAGCCGGTGGAAACCGATGCCGTCGAGCGCCCAGCGCGCGAGCGTCCGCGCGGCCCGCGGGGCGACCCCCCGTCCACGGGCCGCCGCCGCGGTCCAGTACGCCACCTCGGCCACACCGTCGCCGAGCAGGATGTCGCGCAGGGCCACCCGGCCGAGCGGCCGGTCGGTGACCTCGTCGGCCACCGCCCACTGGGCGTTGCGCTCCCCCTCCCAGGACCGCTGCCAGTCGGCTATCCAGCCGCGCACCTCGGCCACGGAGTCGGCGGTCCTTATGTGCCACTGATGCATCACCGGATCCTGGAACGCCTCGAAGACGTCCGGCGCGTCCCCTTCCCGCCAGGGCCGCAGCACCAGCCCGTCCCCGGTCGGAAGAACGGGCTGAGCGGTACGGGCGAGGGCGCCGGCGGCCAGGACGGGCTTCGTGAGGTAAGGCATGATCCACATCCTGGCAGGGGGGCGGGGACGGGAGCAGCGGCTTTTCCTGGGCGGCGGCCCCCGGCCACAACCCGCGCGGCTCAGGGCCACAGCCCGCGCGGCCCACGGCCACAGCCCGCCGGTGGCCGCGGACCGCGGCCCCGTCGGCGGCACCTCGTACCCTTGCCGCACCATGAGACGCCGCACCCCGCCCCCTCCCTCCCCGCTCCCCCAGCGCGACGGGGTCGACCCGGTGCGGTTGCGGCTGCCGGTCGAGGGACCGTGGGCCACGGTCCGCGACCACCTCGTCGAGCGCCTGTCCGGCGCCGGTCCCGGCGCCGTCGACGCGCTGCTCGGCAAGGGCGGAGTGGTCGACGCCGACGGGCGCCCCGTACCGGCCGACGCCCCCTTCCGGCCGGGCATGTTCGTCTGGTTCCACCGCACGCCGCCCACCGAGGTCCCGGTCCCCTTCCCGCTGCGGATCGCCTACCGCGACGAACACATCGTCGTCGCCGACAAGCCGCACTTCCTGGCCACCACGCCCCGCGGCGGACACGTCACCGAAACCGCCCTGGCCCGTCTCCGCCGCGAACTCGGCATCCCCTCCCTCACCGCCGCCCACCGCCTCGACCGGCTCACCGCCGGGCTCGTGCTCTTCACCGTGCGCCCCGAGGAACGCGGCGCCTACCAGTCGCTCTTCCGCGACCGCCAGGTGCACAAGACCTACGAGGCCGTCGCCCCCTGCCTCCCCGCACTCGCCCTCCCCCGCACCGTCCGCAGCCGCATCGTGAAGGAACGCGGCGTACTGACCGCCCGGGAGGTCGACGGCGAAGCCAACGCGGTGAGCCACGTCGAACTGGTCGAGCGGGCACCGACACCACTGCCGGGCCCCGGCCCCGCTCGCCGTCTCGCCCGCTACCGGCTGCTGCCGGAGACCGGCCAGACCCACCAGCTCCGCGTCCACATGACCGCCCTCGGCATCCCGATCCTGGGCGATCCGCTGTATCCGGAGGTCACCGCCCCGGTCCCGGCCGACGACTTCCGCCGCCCGCTGCAACTGCTCGCCCGCGAACTGGCGTTCACCGACCCGCTCACCGGCCGGCACCACCGCTTCCGCAGCACGCGCACGCTGACCGCCTGGACCTCGTACGCCGCCTGGGCCGCCGGTCAGTAACCCCGCCACCAGCGCACGAGCCGCTGCCAGGGCCCGCGCGGACGCACCGGTGCCTCGGCGACCGCCTCCGGTGCCGACTCCGGCCGGGGCGCCGGCTGCGGCTGTGGCTGCGACTGAGGGCCCGGCTGCGCCGCCGGTCCCGCGGAGGCGGTCGGCAGCGGCTGTCCGCCGGACGAGGCCGATCCCGGACCCGGCCCCGTACCCCAGCCCGCGCCCGCTCCCGGCTCGGCCAGCTGTTGCGGCAACGGCGCGCCGATGTGCCATGCCTCGCGCCGCGGCGGCACCGGAGCGTGGCTCGGCGCCTGGGTCACATCCTGCGGCGGCCTGGGCTGGAACCGCACCGGCAGCTCCACCAGGTGCCGGGCGGAGATCGACGACCGCCAGCGCAGCTCGTCCTCGTCGCAGTCGAGATGCACGTCCGGCAGTCGCATCAGCAGCGCGTCCACCCCGGAGTCGGCGATGGCACGGCCGATGTCCTGACCCGGGCATTCGTGCGGGCCGCCGCTGAAGGCGAGGTGGGAGCGGTTGCCCTGCATGCCCGCCGACAGGTCCGGGCGGATGCGCGGGTCCACGTTGCCCGGCGCGATGCCGAGCAGCAGCCCGTCGCCCTGGCGGATGCGCTGGCCGCCCAGCTCCGTCTCCTGCTTGGCGAAGTAGGCGAAGATCGTGCTGAATGGGGGCTCGTCCCACAGGGACTGCTCGACCGCTTCCGGAACCGTCATCTGCCCGCCGCTGAGCTGGGCGCGGAAGCCCGGGTCGGTGAGGACGACCCGCAGCACGTTGGCGATGAGGTTGACGGTCGCCTCGTACCCCGCGAAGAGGATCAGCCGCAGGTGCTCCCTGACCTCGTCGTCGGTGAGCCGCGCGGGGTGGTTGATGAGGTGGGTGGTGAAGTCCTCCCCCGGTTCGGCCCGGCGGCGCGCGGTCAGCCGGCTCAGGGCGTCCATGACGTGGGTGTGGCTGGCGATCGCGGTCTCGGTGCCCTTCAGGGCGTCCCGGGCGGCCTCCACCAGCCGGTCGTCGTAGGCGTCGGCCATGCCGAGCAGTTCGCACATCACGGCCATCGGCAGATGCTCGGCGAACTGGCTGACCAGGTCGGCCCGCCCTTCCTCGCAGAACCGGTTGACCAGCCGCTGGGTGTGCCGCTTGATGTGGCGGCGCAGGCCCCGGAAGTCGATGGTGGACATGGCCCCGGAGACCGCGCCGCGCAGCCGCTGGTGCTCGTCGCCCTCGACGTGGGAGGCGATGGGCTGCCAGGCGATGTGCGGCATGAGGGGGTGGTCGGGCTTGACCATGCCCTCCTTCAACGGCGTCCAGCTGCGGCTGTCCCGGCAGTACTGCGAGGGCGTGCTCACCATGTGCAGGTTCTCGGAGTGTCCGAGGACCACCCACACCGGCACGTCGTCGTGGATCAGCGCGGGCGCCACGGGGCCGTACTGCTCCCGTAGCTCCTCGTACAGCTCGTCCAGGTCCTCCGCCTCGTGCAGTCGGCGCAGTCCGCCGGGCCCGAGGCCGTGCGCGGGGCAGCCGGGGGGCGGGCCCGGGAGCGGGCCGTCCGTCGCGGTCAGGGGGTGGGTTTCAGAGGTCACAGTGATCGCTCCGGAGCTGAGGTGAGTCAGGTGGCGAAGTCGGATGCCGGGGAGAGCCGGCGGCGGGCGGCGGTCAGGTGAGCGCGCCCGTCATGGCGAGGGAGTGCAGGAAGCGCATCAGCGTCATCAGGACGTCCCGGCTGGAGGCTCTGCGGCGTACGTCGCACTCCATGATCGGGATCTCCTCGGACAGGTCGAGGGCGGTGCGCAGTTCGGCGAGGGGGTAGTGGGGCGCGTCCGGGAAGGAGTTCACGGCGACCACGAACGGCACCCCGCGCTCCTCCAGCCGCCCCATGACGTCGAAGCTGACCTCCAGCCGGCGGGTGTCGACCAGTACGACCGCGCCGAGCGCGCCCTCGAACAGGCCGTTCCACAGGAACCAGAAGCGCTCCTGGCCGGGGGTGCCGAAGAGGTACAGCACCAGTTGGTCGGTGATGCTGATGCGGCCGAAGTCCATGGCGACGGTGGTCGCCGTCTTGGAGGCCGAGCCGAAGTTGTCGTCGACCCCGATGCCGGCCTGGGTCATGGTCTCTTCGGTGGTCAGCGGCCTGATCTCGCTGACCGAGCCGACCATGGTGGTCTTGCCGACGCCGAAGCCGCCCACGATGACGATCTTCACGGCCGCCTCGGCGGTGTGCGGCAGCCGGTCCTCCGTGCGTGGGCCGGGAATGGTGTCAGAGTTTTTGAAGTCCATGCATCACCGCTTCGAGGAGGGACCGGTCGGCGACCTTCTGCCGGACGATCGGGGCACGGGCCTGTACCAGTTCCGCCGCCAGCATGTCGGTGAGCAGTACCGTCACCACGCTGAAGGGCAGTCCCAGGTAGGCCGAGAGTTCCGCCACGGAGAGGGGCGCGACGCACAGCCGGAGCAGGGCGGCCTGTTCCGGTGTCGCCGAGGCCGGCGGCTCGGTGCGAGCCACGATCAGGGTCACGAGGTCGATGTCCGCGCGCTCCCCGCCCCCGTCACCGCCGATGACGAACAATCGCTCGGGGTTGCCCGTGACGCCGCCCTGGACGGGTGGGTTCTCGGCGGGCGGCGGCGGGCCGGACGGCTCGTGCTCGGGGCTTCGCCTCTGGCGTCGGGGAGGAGTCATACGGTCTGCCCGTTGCGCCGGGCGGGACTGGTCAGGTGGGGGCCGATCCGGGCGACGAGGTCCCGCATGCGGTTGCTCATCCGGCCGGGCTCGCACGTGACGTCGGAGAGGACCGCCAGGTAGGCGTTGGGGCCGGCGGCCATGAGGTAGAAGTAGCCGCCGTTGATCTCGATGATGACCAGCTTCATCCGGCCGTCGCTGTCGGGGATCTCGTGCGCCACGGCTCCGGCGAGGCTCTGCAGTCCGGCGCAGGCCGCGGCGACGCGGTCGGCGGCGTCCGGGTCGCCGGAGTAGCGGGCGATGCGGAGTCCGTCGGCGGAGAGCACCACGATCATCTCGATGCCGGGGACGCCGTCGTAGAGATCCCGGAGCATCCAGTCGAACTTGCCTTGCTGTTCGATCACTTGAGGTCTCCCTCGTCGTCGGCCGGGGCGTGGGCCGGCTCATGGGGCGGCTTGGTGAAGGCGTCGGGGTCCGGGTCGCCCTTGAGTCCCTCCCAGAAGGCTTCGACCCACAGTCCCGGCGGGTCCTCCTCGTCCTGCGGCTTCTCCGGCTCCGGCGCGGGTGCGGGCGTGGACCAGGCGGCGGCCCTGGCCCGCTCGGCGGCCTCGCGGGCCTCGCGCTCGGCCTCGGCCCGCTCGAAGGCGGCCTGCTCGGCGAGGCGCTGGCTGAGCGGCATCTTGACCCGGCTGCGGCGCTGCGGCAGGCCGCCCGCCGTCCACTCGGTGACCTCGGGGACGTCGTCCTCCAGGGAGACCGAGTCAGGGATCCGCGGACTGGTGGGGCGGCGCTTCTTGGGCTTGCGCTTGGGTCCTTCCAGCGCGTCCGGGCCCGGCCGCGGGATCGAGGTCGCCCCGATGCCGTGGGCGAGGCCGACACCGGGCTCGGTGGTCATCATGGCGCTCGGCACGACCAGGATGGCGCGCACGCCGCCGTAGGCGGAGGCGCGGAGCGAGACCTGCATGTCGTAGGTCTTGCACAGGCGGCCCACGACGGAGAGGCCGAGGCGCGGGTTGCCGGCGAGGTCCTGCAGGTCCGTGCCGCGCTTGGCGGCCTCCAGCATGCCTTCGATGCGCAGCCGGGACTCCTCGCTGAGGTTGACGCCGGCGTCCTCGATCTCGATGGCGACGCCGGTCTGCACCTCGGTCGCGGTGACGTTGACCTTGGTGTTCGGCGGGGAGTAGCGGGTGGCGTTGTCGAGCAGTTCTGCGGCGGCGTGGATGACGGGCTCGACGGCGGTGCCCTTGATGTTGACCTTGGCGATGGAGGCCAGGTGGATGCGGCGGTACTCCAGGATGCGGGACATGGCACCGCGCAGCACGCTGTACAGCGCCACCGGCTGGGGCCACTGGCGGCCGGGGCGGCCGCCGCCGAGGACGGAGACGGAGTCGGCGAGCCGGCCGATCAGGGCGGTGCCGTGGTCCAGGCGCAGCAGGTCGTCGAAGACCTCGGGGTTGCGGCCGTGGTCCTCCTCCATCTCCCGCAGCTCCTTGTTCTGCTGGTGGACGATGGCCTGGACGCGGCGGGCGACGTCGACGAAGGAGCGCGCGGCGGAGTCGCGGAGCGCCTCCTCGCTGTCGATGATCTCGATCACCGTGCGGATCAGCTTGCGCTGCGGCTCGGGCAGGGCGGCGTAGGACGGGTCCAGGTCGCCGAGGTGGATCATCACCTCGCGCGGGGTGTTGCCGCTGCGCAGGTAGTGCAGGGCGGCCGGGAGGATCTCGTCGACGAGGCGGGCGGTCTCCTGGTCCTGACCGGCGATCCGCCGTTCCAGATACGTGGAGTGACGGCCGTGCTCGGCGCGGGCGGTGCGCAGGGCGCGGCCGCGGCGGACCGCCTCGGCACCCGAAACGATCACCAGAAGGGTGGCGAGGCCACCGCACAGGCCGACGGCGAGCCGGGCCGGCTGCGGCACCAGGGCGACGGCGGACCCGGTCGCCGCGGCCATCAGCACGGCGGGCAGCAACAGCACCCGCGCGAAGGGAAGTTCGCGGTGACCTGGAGGGGATTCAACACTCACCATGTAGGCCCTCTGATAACGAATCGGCAGGGATGGGGAAGCGTGCAGGGGGTATGTCATGGAGTTGTCGGGATGTTCTGGATATTGGGAACAAGCGCGCGAATTCACCTCAACTCGGCGCGCTGCGGGCGAGCTTAGTCCGAGCGGATCAACGCCGTGTCATATTCGGCAAGCCTCTGAAACGCGCGGTCCGCCGGAGTAATGTCGGTTCCATTTGCACGCTTCGCAGCCATTCGAATACGTAAAGTATCGACGCACGGGCGTACGATTGTCACTCACCGTAACGAGTGAAAGAGCTGCCCCGGACATGACGAAGGCGCCCGGGTTGCCGCACCCGGGCGCCTTCGGAGCGTCGCGCCGGCTACCCCACCGACGAGTAGGCGACCACGCCGCGCAGCAGTCCCTCGACCGCCTTGCGCGCGTTCTTCGGAACCGTCGACCCCTCGGCCGGTGCCGCGGCGGCGATCTGCCCGAGGACGTCGATCACCTGCTTCGACCAGCGCACGAAGTCACCGGCCGGCATCTCCGCCTCGCGCAGCACCTCGTCGAGGCCCTTGCCGGAGGCCCACATGTACGCCGCCCAGGCGAAGCCGAGGTCCGGCTCGCGCTGGCCGACCCCCTCGGTCTGGCTGATCCGGAAGTCCTCCTCCAGGGCGTCGAGCCGGCCCCAGATGCGGACCGTCTCGCCGAGCGCGGCCTTCGCCTTCCCCGAGGGCACCTTGGGCGCCATCGCGTCGTCGGCCATCCGGGACTCGAACACCAGCGCCGACACGCACGCGGCCAGCTCGGCCGGTCCGAGTCCCTCCCAGACGCCCTCCCGCAGGCACTCGCTGGCCAGCAGGTCCAGCTCGCCGTAGAGCCGGGCGAGCCGCTTGCCGTGCTCGGTGACCTCGTCACCGCGCAGGTAGTCCAGCTCCGTCAGCAGCGCCACGATCCGGTCGAAGGTGCGGGCGATGGTGTTCGTCCGGCCCTCGATCCGGTGCTCCAGCTGCGAGGTGTCGCGCAGCAGCCGGTGGTAGCGCTCGGCCCAGCGGGCGTGGTCCTCGCGCTCGTCGCAGCCGTGGCAGGGATGGGCGCGGATCGCCTTGCGCAGCCGCGCGATCTCCCGGTCGTCGGCGGCCTGCGACCGCTTCTTGCGGTGCCGGTCCGCCGGGATGTGCCCGGCCTTGGTGCGCAGCGCGGAGGCGAGGTCCCGGCGGGACTGCGGCGAGCGCGGATTGAAGGACTTGGGGATGCGCATCCGCTCCAGCGGCTCCACGGGCACCGGAAAGTCCATCGACGCCAGCCGCTTGACCTGCCGCTCCGCGGTCAGCACCAGCGGGCGCGGGCCGTCCTGGTGCTCGAAGCCCCGGTGCCCGTTGGACCGCCCGGCGGCGAGACCGGGGTCCAGCACCAGCGCCAGCCCCGCATACTTGCCGGTGGGCACGTGGATGACGTCACCGGGCTTGAGCTTCTCCAGCGCTACGGCGGCCTCGGCACGCCGCTGGGCCACGCCCTGCCGGGCCAGCTCCGTCTCGCGGTCCTTCAGTTCGCGGCGCAGCCGCGCGTACTCCTCGAAGTCGCCGAGGTGGCAGGTCATGGAGGCCTTGTAGCCCTCCAGCCCCTCCTCGTTGCGCTGCACCTGCCGGGAGATCCCGACGACCGACTTGTCGGCCTGGAACTGCGCGAAGGAGGTCTCCAGCAGTTCCCGGGAGCGGTGCCGGCCGAACTGCTCGACGAGGTTGACCGCCATGTTGTACGAGGGCTTGAAGCTGGAGCGCAGCGGGTACGTGCGCGTGCCCGCCAGTCCGCCGAGGTGCTCGGGGTTCATGCCGCGCTGCCACAGCACCACGGCGTGGCCCTCGACATCGATGCCGCGGCGGCCCGCCCGCCCGGTGAGCTGGGTGAACTCGCCCGGGGTGATGTCCGCGTGCTGCTCGCCGTTCCACTTGACGAGCTTCTCCAGCACCACCGACCTCGCGGGCATGTTGATGCCGAGCGCCAGCGTCTCGGTGGCGAAGACGGCCTTCACCAGACCCCGTACGAACAGCTCCTCGACGACCTCCTTGAAGGTCGGGAGCATGCCCGCGTGATGGGCGGCGATGCCGCGCTCCAGGCCCTCCAGCCACTCGTAGTAGCCGAGGACGTGCAGGTCCTCGGCGGGGATGGAGGCGGTGCGCTCCTCCACCAGGGCGCGCACCCGCTCCCGCGCTTCCTCGTCGTTGAGCCGCAGGCCCGCGTGGAGGCACTGCTGGACGGCGGACTCGCAGCCCGCGCGGCTGAAGATGAAGGTGATGGCGGGCAGCAGTCCCTCGCTGTCCAGCCGCTCGATGACCTCGGGCCGGCCCGGCGTCCAGATCCGGGAGCGCTGTCTGCGCTCCCGCTCGCGGTCGGCCTCGCGCATGTGGCGGCCGCGTCTGCGGTCCTGGTAGGACGGCCGGCTGGCCTCCATCCGCGCCATGCGGGTGAGGTCGGGGTTGACGGCCCGCTTGCGGCCCTCGCCCTCCTCGAACAGGTCGTACATGCGCCGCCCGGCCAGGACGTGCTGGAACAGCGGCACGGGCCGGTGCTCGGAGACGATCACCTCGGTGTGGCCGCGGACGGTGTCGAGCCAGTCGCCGAACTCCTCGGCGTTCGACACCGTCGCCGACAGCGACACGAGGGTCACCGACTCGGGGAGGTGGATGATCACTTCCTCCCAGACCGCGCCGCGGAAGCGGTCGGAGAGGTAGTGCACCTCGTCCATGACCACGTAGCCGAGGCCGGTGAGGGTCTGTGACCCGGCGTACAGCATGTTCCGCAGGACCTCGGTGGTCATCACGACCACCGGGGCGCCGGAGTTCACACTGTTGTCGCCGGTGAGCAGGCCCACCTTGTCCGTGCCGTAGCGGCGGCACAGATCGGCGTACTTCTGGTTCGACAGTGCCTTGATGGGTGTCGTGTAGAAGCACTTCTTGCCCTGCTGGAGGGCGAGGTGGACGGCGAACTCGCCGACGATCGTCTTGCCCGAGCCGGTGGGCGCGGCCACCAGTACGCCCTTGCCCGCTTCGAGCGCCTGGCAGGCCTCTATCTGGAAGGGGTCGAGGCCGAAGTCGTACATCTCGCGGAAGGAGGCGAGCGCGGTGGCCTGCTCCGCAGCGCGCCTGCGGGCCGCCGCGTACCGCTCGGCCGGTGAGAGGTCCTCTGTCATCGTGCTTTCGAGCGTACCCGTCCGCACCGACAACAGGACGATCATTATCCGGATCGGCTGCCCACCGGCCCGGGATCGCCGCAGCTCACGGGGGCCCGGACAGGCCGCGGCCCGCGCCGCGCCGTATCGGGCGCGGGCGGGCCGGGAACCGTCGGTCAGGGACCTCAGGTCACGTCGTCGTACCCGTTGACCCGGTCGGTCCGGGACTGCTCGGGCAGGGCGCGGCTGGTCGTCACGGGCTCGATCTCGCCGATGTCCTCGGGGGTGAGGTCGAGGTCGGACGCCTCGTCGTCGGCGGGGCCCAGCTCCTGCCGGCGGCGCCTGCGGCGGTCGTTCAGCAGCGAGAAGAGGACCGCTGCGAAGTACAGGATCCAGATCGGTCCGGCCAGCGCGAGCATGGTCAGCGGGTCCGTGCTGGGCGTGGCGATGGCCGCGAAGAGCGTGATCCCCATGATCATCCCGCGCCACCAGCCGAGCATCCGCTTGCCGGTGAGGGCGCCGGTGAGATTGAGGAAGACCAGGAGCAGCGGCAGCTCGAAGGAGAGACCGAAGACGAGCACCATGCGCAGGACGAGGTCGAGCAGGTCGTCCAGCGGCAGCAGGTTGGTCGTGCCGCCCGGGGTGAAGTCGAGCAGGACCTCCGCCGTGGTGGGGAGGACGTTGTACGCGAAGTACGCGCCGCCGAGGAAGAGCGGGGCACCCGTGCCGACGAACGCGTAGGCGTACTTCTTCTCGTGCTTGTGCAGGCCCGGGGCGACGAAACCCCACAGCTGGTACAGCCAGACCGGGGAGGCCAGCACGACGCCGGCCATCAGCGACACCTTCAGAGCGAGCGTGAACGGCGTGAGCAGGCCGTTGATGGTGATCGACGCACAGGGCTTGTCCGTCGTCGACCTGGCCAGTTCCGCGAACGTCTGGTCGCATCCGACCGAGTCGAGGATCGGCTTGGTGAGGAGATTGATGATGTCGTTGTAGAAGAAGGCGGCGCCGATGGTGATGACGACGATCGCCAGCAGCGCCTTCGCGAGCCGGTTGCGGAGCTCACGAAGGTGCTCCGCGAGGGGCATGCGCCCCTCGGGATCCCTCTCCTCTTTGCGGGCGGACTTCAGCAACCCACGTTCCCATCTCGTGCGGGCGGGCCGGAGGTCACCGGCCCCGCGTCAGCGCTTGGTCGTGTCCGTCGGCTCGGCGACCGGGCGGGAGCTGGTCACATCGCCCGGGGCGGCCTGGATGGTGCGCTGCGACGCGGCCTGCTCCGGAGTGGGCGGGTCGGCGGGAGCGGCGGACTTGTCGTCGCTCTTCATCGCCTTGGCCTCGCTCTTGAGGATGCGAGCGGACTTGCCGAGCGAACGCGCCATGTCGGGAAGCTTCTTCGCGCCGAACAGCAGGATGATGACGACGAGGATGAGAATGATCTCGGGGGCGCCGAGCCTTCCGAACATAAGTCTTTACCTTCTCACCGAGGCGGCTGGGTGGGGGTGCTGTCCGACCGGTCGGACATATGTCTCAACGGTCGTGTTGTGCAGCGATCGTAACGCTCAGGGGTAAACGTGAGGCAATCCCTGTGCGTACTCCCGTCCGCGACCGGGCCTCGTTTTCCGGTCCGCGACCAGCAGCGTACCTTTCCCGGCGAGCCGGACGACAGGGCGAAGCGGCCCGGAACGCAAGTCACAGCTGTCCAAGACGTCACCCACAGGCGCTCCACAGACCCCTGACGGCACTCTCCGTACCGTCACCGGCCGCCTGTCGCGTCGCTCACAGAGCCTCCGCGGAACGGCCCACTCCGGCCGCCGCGCGCTCCAGGTCCTCCGAGGCGCTGTTGATCCGGCGCGTCGACTCGGCCACCTGCCGGGCGAGCCGCTGCGCCTCGACGAAGACCCGGACGGCGAGCACCCCGAGGACGGCGAGACCCAGGAACCCCATGGCAACCGCGAACATCGGCCAGAACATGGGCACGAGCCTAGACCGTGGGGTGCAGCCGCAGGGTGCGGACCCCGCCGCCGGTCAGCAGCTCCACGATCCGCTCCCCCGCCGGCTTGCGGACGGAGGCTCCGCAGTCGGGGCAGGTGAACGAGTAGAACGTGGTGCGGCTCGTGGCGCCGATGGCCAGCCGCAGGGCGTTCGCGGTGAGGTCGAAGCGGCCCCGGCAGTCCGGGCAGGCGGCCCTGAAGACCACGGGCGCCACGTTCCTCATCCCGGCGAACGCGGACGCCACCGTCACGCCCGGCACCGTCACGCCCGGCACCGTCATGTCCGTCGCGCCGGGACCCGCCGAGTCGTTCACCGTGCCCGCTCCTGACCGTCGTCCTGGCCGTCTCCCACCGCGTGCGGCGCCGGCCGGGCCGCCACCGCGTACGCGTCGACCGTCCCGTCGGCCCCGCCGACACCGTCGTAGGCCGCCAGCGCGTCGCGCGCCGCCTGCCGGGCGCTGTCGGCCAGCTCGCGCGGCGCGACGATCCGGCCGTCCCGGCCCAGCCGCAGCGCCAGGCGCCTCAGCGACGCCGGGTCGGGGGTGCGCAGCGTGATCCGCAGACCGCCGTCCGCCAGCTCCTCGGCACTGTCGTGCGGGTAGTACTCGGCCACCCAGCGTCCGCCGGGACCGACCTCCACGACCACCTCGGGGTCCTCGGCGGCCGGCTGCACCAGCGCCTGCGACAGGTCCCGCGGCTCGATCTCGGGCGGCGCGGACGGCTCGTCCAGAATCTTGATCTCGGCGACCCGGTCGAGCCGGAAGGTGCGCCGCGCCTCGGAACGCCGGCACCACGCCTCTACGTAGGTGTGCCCGACGCTGACCAGGCGGATCGGGTCGATCTCGCGCTCGGTGAGCTCGTCGCGGGCCGGTGAGTAGTAGCGGATCCACAGCCGGCGGCGCTCGGAGATGGCGCGGTCGACGTCGGCGAAGACACCGCCCTCGGACTCGAAGGTGACCGACAGCCGGGAGCTGGCGCCGGCCGCCTCGCCCGCCGCGGCCTCCACCTTCGCGGTCGCCCGCAGCAGCGCCTGCCGGTCGCCCTCGCGCAGACCGGGCAGGGTCGCCACCGCGCGGGCGGCGACGAGCAGGGCGGTGGCCT
>NZ_JAVRHI010000300.1:0-8386 GCF_034105845.1 Streptomyces sp. CRN 30
CGGCGGCGGCGAGGACGACGGCGCTCGCCGCGCGCTCGGCGCCGGTCGCCGGGACCCGCCACCCGGCCTGCGCCAGCCGTTCGTGCAGCACGTCCACGAGGAGCGGGTGCGGGCCGAGGGGCGCGGCGACGCGGGCGCGCACGCGGGAGCCCGCCGCGATCTCCGGGATGTCCCGCTTGACGTGGTACCCGCGGCTGAGGAGCAGCGGTACGAGGACGGCCTCGCGGTCGCCGAGGGCGGCGAGGGTGTCGGGCAGCAGGGGCTCGTTCAGCTCGATGTGCCCGAGGTGCACGGAGAGTCCGGGCCGCTGCCGGCGGACCCGCTCGGCCAGGGCCCGCACGGTCGACAGCGCGCGGGGGTCGCGGCTGCCGTGCGCCACGAGGACGAGCGCGGGCGCGGAGTCCGGCGCGGTCGGGGTCATGGGAACGGTCCAGGTCATGGGAACGATCCTCGTGAGGCGAGGTTGCCTGGCCGTTGCGCGGGTGTCACGGAGCTTTTCCGGCAGTTCACGGTGGGGTGGGCGTGCGGTGTGAGCGGCGGTGACCTGTGCTTCCGCGGTACGGGCGTGAGCCTGGTCACGTGCCGGGGCCGAACTGGATCTCCGGCGGTGGCGTCTTCGTTGACCGGACGGGCGGCACGGACACGGACAGGAACACCAGGGGGCCACATCATGCATCTGCCACGCACCCGGACCGGACAGCGGCGGGCCGTGCAGGCGGTGATGCTGCTGTGCGTGCTGGCGCTGCTGCCCTCCGCCTGGCTGTTCACGGTCTCCTCCGACCGGCTGCGGACCGCCGAGGACGTGCCGCCCACCGAGGTCGCCGTGGTCTTCGGCGCGGGACTGCGCGGCGACGCGCCCTCCCCGTACCTCGCCCGCCGGCTGGACGCGGCGGCGCGGCTGTACCACGAGGGGCGGGTCGAGGTGCTCCTCGTCACCGGCGACAACAGCCGCGCGGAGTACGACGAGCCGGACACCATGCGCGCCTACCTCACCGGTCGGGGCGTGCCCGACGCGCGCATCGTCAGCGACTACGCCGGCTTCGACACCTGGGACTCGTGCGTGCGCGCCAAGAAGATCTTCGGCGTCGACCGGGCGGTCCTGATCAGCCAGGGCTTCCACATCCGCCGGGCGGTGGCCCTGTGCGAGGAGGCGGGGGTGCGGTCGTACGGCGTCGGGGTCGCCGACCGGCGCGACGTGACCTGGTACTACGGGACCGTCCGGGAGATCGGCGCGGCGGGCAAGGCTGCCGTGGACGCGGTGCTGCGGCCGGACCCCCGGTTCCTCGGGCCCCAGGAACCGGGGGTGGCGCGGGCGCTGGCCGACGCGGGGTGACCCCACCGGTTGCGTTCCTGCCCGCCTACGCGGGTGCCGCCCCGCTCCGTTCCGCCTTCCGGTGGCGCGCGGACAGCCGTGAGCCGGACTCGCGGCGGGCGGCGCGGCGCAGCAGGGGCACCGCGAGGAGGAACCCGAGGACGGCCCAGGCGGTCAGCACCAGGGCGACCATGGGCAGTTCCCAGGACCCGGCCGGCTCGGCGGCCCGTGCGGCGTCCGGCAGCAGCGCCGAGCGCAGGCCCTGCGCCATCCACTTGAGCGGGAAGACGGAGGCCGCCTGCTGGACCGCCACGGGCAGCGTGGTGATCGGGAACACCGCGCCGGAGGTGACCAGCAGCGCCATCACGGGCAGCATGAGCAGCGCCAGCGCCTCGCGCGGGTTGGGCAGCACGGCGCCGATGGCCGCGCCCAGGGGTACGACGGCGAGCAGCCCGAGCGTGGTGACCCACAGGAGCGTCAGCCAGCCGCCCGCGCCGCGCGGCAGCGGCCCGTCCACCAGCAGCGCCGCGGTCCCCAGGAGCAGGACCAGGGTGGCGGCCGCCATGGCGACCACCAGCAGGCTCTTGGCCACGAGGTAGGCCGGTATCCCGCCGGGCGTGGCGCGCAGCCGCAGCAGCGCGCCCTCCTCCCGCTCGGTGACGAGTATCTGGGGGAGGTTGACCAGACCCACCTGGAAGAGCAGGTAGGCGGCGAAGCCCGCGATCACCAGGTGGGCCATCGGGGCCCCGGTGCCGGGCACGTCGTCGTCGAGGACGACGGCGAGCACCAGCGCGACGGCCACGTTGGACAGGTGCCCGGACAGTTCCTTGGGGTTGCGCAGGAGGTGCCGCAACTCGATGCCGCCGCGGAGGAGGCCGGCCCGCCAGGGGCGGCGGCGGGTGGGGCGAGGTGGCCTGCCGCCCGGTGCGTCGTTCCCGTCCGTCACGTGTGTCCGCCTCATGCGACCTGTGCCTCCCTGTCCGTGTCCGTACCGCCGTCCTCCCGGTGCACCATGTGCAGATAGGTGTCCTCCAGCGTCGGGCGGCGGACCTCCAGGCCGGTGATCGGGCCGGTCGCGTCCCGGTGCAGTTCCCAGACCAGTCGGGAGGGGTCCGCGGTGCGTTCGCGGCGGGGCGTCCCGTCGTCGGCGGTCCAGCGGACCTCGGCCCGCGCGGCGGCCCGCCGGGCCAGCTCCGACGGGGTGCCGCAGGCCCGGATCCGGCCGCCGACCAGCATGGCGATCCGGTCGGCGAGCCGCTCGGCCTCCGCCAGGTCGTGCGTGGTGAGCAGGACGGTGACGCCCTCGTCGCGGGCCAGCCGTTCGACCAGGACGTGGAACTCGTGCCGCGCCCGCGGGTCGAAGCCGGTGGTCGGTTCGTCCAGGAAGAGCAGCTCCGGGCGGCCGACGATGCCGAGCGCGACGTCCAGCCGCCGCCGCTGCCCGCCGGACAGCCGGTCCACCTGCCGGTCGGCCTGGGCGGTGAGGCCGACCAGGTCCAGCAGGGCGGCCGGGTCGCGCGGGTCGGGGTAGTACGTCGCGAAGTGCGTCAGCAGCTCGGCGACCCGCCAGCGACGGTGGTCGCGCCAGGACTGCAGGACCAGTCCGATGCGGCCGCGCCAGGCGTCGTCGCCGCGCTCCGGGTCGGCGCCGAGGACGGTGACCTTCCCGGCGGAGCGCCGCCGGAAGCCCTCCAGGATCTCCACGGTGGTGGTCTTGCCCGCGCCATTGGGCCCGAGCAGCGCGAAGACCTCCCCGCGGTGGATGTCCAGGTCGATGCCGTGGAGGACGTCGACGTCGCCGTACGACATGGTCAGGCCGCGTGCCTGGACGACGGGCCGGGCGGCCGGGACGGGAGTGGGTGGCGTCAGTGCCGTCATCGTCCTGCCTCCGCGTGCTGCTGCGGTGGCGCCGCCGCCGCGGCCCCGGGGGCGCGCTCCACGATCGCCCGGAGCGCCGCCACGTGTCCCTCGAAGGCGGTGCGGCCGCGGTCCGTCAGCCGGACCTTCGTACGCCGCTTCCGGCCGCCGCCCTCCTTGTGGATCTCCAGGTACTCGGCCTCCTCCAGGGTGTGCAGTTGCTTGGAGAGCGCGGAGTCGCTGAGCGAGAGGCTGTCGCGGACGAACGCGAAGTCCGCCCACTCGGTGGTGGCGAGCAGCGCGACCACCGACAGCCGGGTGGCGGGGTGGATCAGCTCGTCGAAGCCGATGGGGGTGCTCATCGGCCCGCTCCCTCGTGCGCCGTCCGCTCACCGCGGGTGCGCAGTGAGCCGACCGCCCAGCGGCTGGCCGGTCCGACGGTCAGCACGAAGACGGCTGCCGAGACCGTGGCCTGGACCAGTGCGCCGGTCATCGGCGCCAGCGGCTCGACCAGACGCCCGGAGAGCAGCACCGTGCCGCCGGTCACCGCCGCGCCGCCGACGAGCAGGACGGACGACCGCCAGTCGTAGCGGGAGTGGTGCAGCTGCACCCTGTTCCTGCGGCTGGAGGACGTGATCAGCGCGCCCATCACCGCGACGAACACGGCGAGGGTCAGCCAGACGCCCCACTGGGGCAGGTCCAGGCCCTGCACCGCCAGGAAGACCCACATGGCCAGGGCCGTGGAGCAGGTGGCCCGGGAGCCGCCGTGCGCGGACCGCTCGACCTCGTCGTACACGCGCTCCTGCGGTACGCGGATGCGCTGCAGGTCCTTCCACGCCTGTTCGGCGTCCACCGGTGTGCTCACGGTCGCTCCCCTCCCTGACGGTCCACTCAACTTGCCTACTGGGAAAGTTACCCACAACTTTCCCAGTAGGCAAGTCGGAAAGGCCTCCCGCGTCCTCACGCCGGTGCCCCCTCCCGCCGGGAGGTCCCCGTCCCGGCCGCGTAACGGACGGCGTCCCGCCACGTAACACGGCCCCCACACGCTGGGCCCATGCAGCAGATCTCCGTGACGCCCACCCACTGCCCGTACTGCGCCCTGCAGTGCGGGATGAACCTCACCCCCGCGCCGGAGGGGGGCGTCGCGGTGGTCGAACGCCCGGACTTCCCGGTGAACCGGGGCGCACTGTGCGGCAAGGGCCGTACGGCGCCCGCGGTGCTCTCCGCCCGGGTGCGGCTGACCTCCCCCCTGGTGCGCGAGGACGGCGTCCTGGTGCCCGCCGGCTGGGACGAGGCGCTCGACCGGATCGCCGACGGGTTCGCCCGCACGCGCGCGGAGCACGGCCCGGACGCCTGCGGGGTGTTCGGCGGGGGCGGGCTGACCAACGAGAAGGCGTACGCGCTGGGGAAGTTCGCGCGGATCGCGCTCGGCACCTCGCAGATCGACTACAACGGGCGGTTCTGCATGTCGTCGGCGGCGGCCGCGGGCAACAGGGCGTTCGGGCTCGACCGCGGACTGCCGTTTCCGCTGGAGGACATCCCGCGGACGGGCTGCGTGATCCTCGTCGGCTCCAACCTCGCCGAGACCATGCCGCCCGCCCTGCGCTACCTGACCGAGCTGAGGGAGAACGGCGGCCGGCTGATCGTCGTCGACCCGCGCCGCACCCGTACCGCCGAGCAGGCCGACCTGCACCTGGCCCCCCGCCCCGGCACCGACCTCGCCCTCGCCCTCGGCCTGCTGCACCTGGTGGTGGCGGAGGGCCGGACGGACGAGGAGTACGTCCGCGAACGGACGACCGGCTGGGAGGAGGCCAGGGCGGCGGCCATGGCGCACTGGCCGGAGCACGTGGAACGGATCACGGGTGTCTCCGTGCCCGAGCTGCGGGAGGCGGTACGGCTGTTCTGCGAGCCGGAGCACGCGATGGTGCTCACCGCGCGCGGCCCCGAGCAGCAGGCCAAGGGCACGGACACGGTGGGCGCGTGGATCAACCTGTGCCTGGCGACGGGCCGCGCGGGCCGCCCGCTGTCCGGGTACGGCTGCCTCACCGGGCAGGGCAACGGGCAGGGCGGGCGCGAGCACGGGCAGAAGGCCGACCAGCTGCCCGGCTACCGCAGCCTGACCGACCCCGCGGCGCGCCGGCACGTGGCCCAGGTGTGGGGCGTCGACCCGGACACGCTGCCCGGCCCCGGGCGCAGCGCGTACGAACTGCTGGACGCGCTGGGCACGGACATCAGGTCGCTGCTGCTGATGGGCTCCAACCCGGTGGTGTCGGCCCCGCGCGCCGCGCACGTGGAGGAACGCATCCGGTCGCTCGGCTTCCTCGCGGTGTGCGACGTGGTCCTCTCCGAGACGGCGGCCCTCGCGGACGTGGTGCTGCCGGTCACCCAGTGGGCCGAGGAGACCGGCACCACGACCAGCCTGGAGGGCCGGGTGCTGCTGCGCCGGCGGGCGGTCACCCCGCCCGACGGCGTCCGCACCGACCTGTACGTGCTGCACGGGCTGGCCGCCCGGCTGGGCGTGAAGACGGGCTTCCCGACCGATCCCGAGGAGGTCTTCGACGAGCTGCGCCGGGCGAGCGCGGGCGGCATCGCCGACTACTCGGGGATCACCTACCGCAGGCTGGCGGAGGAGAACGGGGTCTTCTGGCCGTGTCCTGCGGGCGAACCGGTCACGGCGGGTGAGCCGGGCACGGCGGTCCACCCGGGCACGCCCCGCCTCTTCCTCGACCGGTTCGCCACCGAGGACGGCAGGGCCCGCTTCGTGTCCGTCTCGCACCGGGCGATCGCCGAGGAGCCGGACGCCGCGTACCCGGTGCTGCTGACCACCGGACGGGTCGTCGCCCAGTACCAGTCCGGCGCCCAGACCCGGCGCGTGGACGAGCTGAACGCCGCCGCACCCGGCCCCTTCGTCGAGCTGCACCCGCGGCTGGCGGAGCGGCTCGGTGCCGCGGAGGGCGATCCGGTGGCGGTGGTCTCGCGGCGCGGGCGCGCGGTCGCCCCGGCGCGCATCACGACCGCGATCCGCCCGGACACGGTCTTCATGCCGTTCCACTGGCCGGGCGAGGGCCGCGCCAACACCCTCACCAACCCGGCGCTGGACCCGACGTCGCGGATGCCGGAGTTCAAGGCGTGCGCGGTGCGGCTGGAGGCGGTACCGAAATGAATGAGGGCGGTACGGAAGGGGGGCGAGGGGGTGCCGGGGCGGTGCCGGCAACCGCTTCGGCACCCCCGATCGCGCGTCGCTCGGCACTGTGCTATCTTGGCAGGAAGTGGCAGTTTTGGTTACCAGAGGCTTCTGAGTGCTCTTCGACCTTCCGTCGATGAGCACTCTTTTCAGTTTCAGGGGCTTTCCGGGGTTGTTCGATCTTCCCGTCAGGCCGAATCGTTGCTGCGACGCCGGGTCCGCAAGGTGCGGTTCCGGGCACTGCATCAAGGGAGTTTTCAATATGGCATCTGGCACCGTGAAGTGGTTCAACTCGGAAAAGGGCTTCGGCTTCATCGAGCAGGAGGGTGGCGGCCCGGACGTGTTCGCCCACTACTCGAACATCGCCACCTCCGGTTTCCGTGAGCTTCAGGAGGGCCAGAAGGTGACCTTCGACGTCACGCAGGGCCAGAAGGGCCCGCAGGCCGAGAACATCGTTCCCGCCTGACGCTGACGCGTACCGCATGGCCGGGGTCCGCACTTTCGGGTGCGGGCCCCGGCTCATGTGCGACCGGTGCCGCTTCGAGGAAGGTCCCCCATGAACCGCCCAGCTCGTACGAACAGCAGTTCCTCCCGTACCCGTACGGACAAGGGCTCCGCCGGCTCCTCCGGCCGGGGCAGCCGCGTCCGTTCACAGGGGACGCAAGGAACGCAGGGGAAGGGCCGCCAGAGCGGTCCGGCCCGCTCCACCAACGCCGGGCGGAACGGTCGCGGAGGACGCCCCGCCGCGATCGGCGGGGAGTTCGCACTGCCGGTCACCCTCACCCCGGCGCTGCCGCCGGTGGCGGCGTTCGACGACCTCGACATGCCCGAGCGGCTGCTGACCACCCTGCGGGCCGAAGGGGTGACCGTCCCGTTCCCCATCCAGGCCGCGACGCTGCCGAACTCGCTGGCCGGCCGTGACGTGCTGGGCCGCGGGCGCACCGGCTCGGGCAAGACCCTCGCCTTCGGACTGGCCATGCTGGCCCGTACCGCGGGGCAGCGCGCCGAGTCCCGGCAGCCGCTGGCCCTCGTCCTCGTGCCCACCCGGGAACTGGCGCAGCAGGTCACCGACGCCCTCACCCCCTACGCCCGCGCGCTGCGCCTGCGGCTCGCCACGGTGGTCGGCGGTCTGTCGATCGGCCGTCAGGCGAGTGCCCTGCGCAACGGGGCCGAGGTCGTCGTCGCGACGCCCGGCCGCCTCAAGGACCTCATCGACCGGGGCGACTGCCGCCTGGACCGCGTCGCGATCACCGTTCTGGACGAGGCCGACCAGATGGCCGACATGGGCTTCATGCCCCAGGTCACCGCCCTGCTCGACCAGGTGCTTCCCGACAGCCAGCGGCTGCTGTTCTCGGCCACCCTGGACCGCAACATCGACCGGCTGGTCCGTACCTACCTGCACGACCCCGTGGTCCACTCGGTCGACCCGTCGGCGGGCGCCGTCACGACGATGGAGCACCACGTGCTGCACGTCGAGGACGACGACAAGCACGCCACCACGACCGAGATCGCCGCCCGTGACGGGCGAGTGATCATGTTCCTGGACAGCAAGCACGCGGCGGACCGGCTGGCCAGGAAGCTGCTGGCGGTCGGCGTGCGGGCCGCGGCCCTGCACGGCGGCAAGTCCCAGTCGCAGCGCACCCGGGCCCTGACCCAGTTCAAGGACGGGCAGATCACGGCCCTGGTCGCCACCAACGTCGCGGCGCGCGGCATCCACGTCGACGACCTCGACCTGGTCGTCAACATCGACCCGCCCGCCGACCACAAGGACTACCTGCACCGGGGCGGCCGCACCGCCCGCGCGGGCGAGTCCGGCACCGTCGTCACCCTGGTGCTGCCGCACCAGCGCCGTGACGTGACCCGTCTGATGTCCGCCGCCGGCATCACCCCGCAGACCACCAGCGTCCGCTCGGGCGGGGCCGAACTGAACCGCATCACCGGCGCCCAGGCACCGTCGGGCGTGCCCGTCGTCCTGACCCCGCCGCCCGCCGCGCCGGCGGCCGGCGGAAGCCGGCCCGAGCGCACCGGCACCG
>NZ_JAVRHI010000301.1:0-32196 GCF_034105845.1 Streptomyces sp. CRN 30
GCCCGCAGCGCGGCGAGGTGCCCGTGGTACGCCTCGCGCCCGCGCGGGGTCAGGCGCAGCCAGACGCGCTGACGGGTGGCGCGTACGGCCTTGCGCTGCTCGACGTATCCGGCGGCGATGAGGGCGCCCGCGTGCTTGCTCAGCACGGAGGCCGACAGGCCGAGCTGTTCCTGCACCGCTCCGAACTCGGCTTCGCGCGCGGCGTCGAGCAGGGCGCAGATGCGGAGCCGGTTGGGGGCGTGGACGAGGGCGTCGAAGCCGTCCGTCGGGTCGGTCGCGGTCGGCCGGATGGTCACGACGACGCCTGCCCGCGCTCGCGGTGCAGCCGCACGAAGGCGAGGTGGGAGCCGATGGAGAGCGCGGCGCCGACGGCCGCGGCGCCGATGAGCCATGCCACCTGCCCGGTGAACCGGAAGGCCCAGGCCGAGCCCACCACCAGCGCGGGCGCCACGATCATCAGAGTCACGGTCACCCACTTCGGGAGTATGTCGAGGCGGAGCGCCACGCCAGTGCGCTGCACCCAGGAGCGGGCGGCGTACACGAACGACGCCATGAACACGGCGATCATGGCCACGAACACCGCCCACCAGGCCGCCTCCGGCAGCAGCCACGCCCCCTCGGCCACCACACCGCCGTACACGACGGGGAGGGAGGCGAGATAGACGGTGAGGAGGGCGGTGAACCAGAGGGGCCAGGGGGTGGCCGACCGTGCGGCGGTCGAAGCCCGGACGCGTTCGATGTCGGCCAGCGCGGCCCGTGCCTCGGCGGGGGTCGGGGAGTGGTGGTCACCGAGGGCGCTCGCGTCAGTTTCCATACCGGAAACAGTAGTCATCACTTTCCACTACGGCAACACACGCCGACGGGCTGCCGAGTTCGCACCACAGGAGCTTGCCGCCCTGCCCGAAGGGGTCGTCGCCGAGCGGCCGCCCGCCCCAGTCGTCCGCGTAGTGGCTCACGAGGAAGAGGCCGCGCCCGCTCTCGCCGTCCGGCGGCACGGCCATGGGCCTGAACGGTTCCGGTCCTCGGTCGAACGGGGGCGGGATCTGCGGGTTGGTGTCCCACACGCTCATCCGCAGGCGTCCGCCGCCGAGCGCCCGGAGCCGCAGACCGGAGGGTCCCTCGGCGTGCCGGTACGCGTTGGACACCAACTCGGACGCCAACAGTTCTGCCAAATCGATGAGTTCGCGGAGGCCGTACTCGGTGAGTACGGCGCGGAGGGTGCGGCGGGCGATGCGGGCGGCGCAAGGGTCGTAGGGGAGGTGGAGGGCATAAGGACCAGAACTCAGGCGTCTTGTGCTGCGGCGGGGCTACGGTGACCACGGCGATCTCCTCCAGTAGTGGTTCGGGGCGCTCGGTCAGCCTGGTCGGGCGGTGGCAGTGCCGCGCTGAGGTACGCGGTGCGCTTCCGGCTCATCGATCAAGCCGGCCTGGTGGCCTGCGTCACACCGTGGACTGCAGAAGCTGAACCTTTTGCAATAGACAGCAAAACCTTCAGGGATTTGCTTCGTGTGGGTGACCGCCCCGCCAGGCGTACGAAACGGAGCAGACTCATGGCAGCGAGAAGTGCCCCTACAGCTCGCCGACTTCGGATCGGCATCGAACTGCGCCGGCTTAGGGAGCGAGCCGATATGACCGCCGCTCAGGCTGCTCGGTCACTCGGGACAACGCAGGCACAGATCAGCAACATCGAGGCCAACCGCTTCAACGTCAGCGCGGAACGCGTCCGCACACTCGCCCGCATCTACGACTGCACGGACCACGCCCTGATCGAAGCGCTCGCCGACATGGCGGCGGATCGCACCCGTGGATGGTGGGAGGAATATCGCGGCACCTTGCCGTCCCCACTCCTCGACCTGGCGGAGATGGAACATCACGCGTCAGCCCTGCGCGTCGCCCAGGTCATCAACGTTCCGGGGCTGCTTCAGACCGTGGAACACGCTCGCGCGCTGTTTCACGAGGTGGTACCGACTCTGCATCCCCACGAGATCGAGTACCGCGTCTCCCACCGCGTGAAGCGTCAGGCGGTTCTCTTGCGCGACCGACCGGTGCCCTACACAGCGATCATTCACGAGGCCGCGCTGCGCATGCAGTCCGGCGGCCGAGAGGTGACACGCGCCCAGCTCGGCCACATCGCCAGCATCAGCACGCAGCCGCACATCACCGTTCGTGTCATCCCCTTCGACGGCACCACGTTCCCCACCGCGGGCCACGGTCTGGATTACGCCCACGGCCCTTTGACCGCGCTCGACACCGCACAGTTGGACACCACTCATGGGAGCGAACTCGTCGACGTGGCGGCCAAACTGGAGACCTACAGACTCGTACTCGACCGTATGGAGCGGGCTGCCCTCCCACCCGCCGCATCACGAAAGCTCATCCACACCATCGCCGGGACCATCTGAGGACTTACGGACCGTGACTGAACTCAACTGGCAGAAGTCCAGCTACAGCGAGACTGCGTCCTCGTGCGTCTACCTCGCGGCGGCTCCTACTGGAGGCATTCTCCTCCGCGAGAGCGACGAACCGGAGACCACCCTCAACACCACCCCGCACCCACTCGCCCTACTGATAGCCGCGCTGCGGAGCGCTCCCCACCAGCGTGGCCAGCAGCGCCAACGACTGCTCGTCCGGTGATGCCGGGCTCGCGTAGTGGACGGTCAGCACCTGGCCGGCCTCCAGCGACATGGCGTGGTAGCGGAGGCTGATCACGCCCACCTCCGGGTGCCGGTAGGCCTTCGTGCCCGCCATGGTGGTGCGGACGTCGTAGCGGGCCCACAGTTCGCGGAACTCCTGGCTGTGCAGCGACAGTTCGCCGATGAGTTCCTTCAGTCCGGGGTCGTCCCGCTCGGTGCCGATGCGGGCGCGGAAGTTCGCGACCAGGTCCGACGCCGCCGTGTCCCAGTCCACCAGTACCCCGTGGGTGTCCGCGTCCAGGAACATCGACCGCAACAGGTTCGTCCCGGGCGTGTAGCAGGGGGCCAGCTCGCAGGCCAGGGCGTTCGCGCCGATCACGGTCATCCGGCGGCTGGTCACCGCCGCCGGGGTCGTCGTCCAGGCGTCCAGCATCTCCTGCACGCTGTCCGACACCCGCTCCCCGGTGCGCACGGCGGTCGGGGCCGGGCGGGCCAGCGCGTACAGGTGCTCCGTCAGCTCGTCGTCCAGCCGCAGCGCCCGGGCCAGCGCGTCCAGGACGCCCTCCGAGGGGCGGTGGCCGCGGCCCTGCTCCAGCCGCACGTAGTAGTCCGCGCTGACCCCGGCCAGGAGGGCCAGCTCCTCCCGCCGCAGGCCCGTCACCCGGCGGCGGGTGTCGCCCGCCGCGTCGTCGAGGCCCACGTCCTCGGGGCGGACCAGGGCCCGGCGCGCGCGGAGGAACTCGGCGAGAGCGGTGTCGTCCATGGCCGCCAGGCTACGTCCGGTGCCCTGGCACGAGGGTGGCCCTGTGATGCCCAGGCATCGGCCACCGATGGTGCGGCGCCGTTGCGCGGGACAGCCTGAGGAGGTCACGAACGAGAGGAACGATCTTCATGCGTACGGTGAACGGCTGGGCCGCGAAGGCACCCGGGGCGGCTCTGGAACCCTGGCGGTTCGAGCGCCGTGACCTGCGGCCCACCGATGTCGCGCTGCGGGTGACGCACGCCGGGGTGTGCTTCACGGACCTGGACCACGTGCGGCCCGAACCGGGCCAGGAACAGCCGGACATCTTCCCGCTGGTCCCGGGGCACGAGATGGTCGGCGAGGTGGTGGCCGTCGGGAGCGAGGTCACCCGGTTCCGGGTCGGCGACCCGGTCTGTGTGGGGAACATCGTCGACTCGTGCGGGGTGTGCGAGGCCTGCCGGGGCGGGGACCAGCAGTTCTGCGCGGAGTTCCCGACGCTGACCTACGGCGGGCGGGACCGGCACGACGGGTCCCTGACCCAGGGCGGGTTCGCGGACGAGTACGTGGCCGACCAGGCGTTCGTGTACCGGCGCCCCGAGGGGCTCGACCCGGCCGGCACCGCGCCGCTGATGTGCGCGGGGATCACCACATGGGTGCCGCTGCGGCGCTGGGAGGTCGGGCCCGGCCGGACGGTGGGGGTCGTCGGTCTCGGCGGGCTCGGGCACATCGCGGTGAAGCTGGCCAAGGCCCTCGGCGCCGAGGTCGTGGGGTTCACCACCTCACCGGGCAAGGCCGAGGGCATGCGGGAACTCGGTGCCGACGACGTCGTGGTGTCGACCGACGCCGACGCCATGGACAAGCAGCGGGGGCGCTTCGACTTCATCCTCGACACCGTGCCCCGCACCCACGACCTGTCGCCCTACCTGACGGCGCTCCGGTTCGACCGGACGCTGTGCACGCTCGGCATGGTGTCGGGGATGCCGTTCGACCCGATGTCCCTGATGTACGGGCGCAAGCGGCTGGCGGCAGCGGGCAGTGGGGGCATCGCCGACACCCAGGACATGATCGACTTCTGCGGGACCCACGGCGTGACCGCGACCGTCGAGGTGCTGCCCGTCGCCGAGGTGAACACGGCACTGGACCGGCTGGTCGCGGGCGACGTCACGTACCGGTTCGTCCTCGACCTGGGCGGGAGCGCGGGAACGGCGGAGCGCCGGGCCGCGTCTGCCACGTAAACCGAACTCTGATCAAGGAACCGGATGACGGACACCGCGCCCACCCCCACCGTGACCGAGGACGACCACCACGGGGATATCTCCGTCGAGTCGAGCGGCGAGCACGGTGAGACGCTCGTCGTGACCGGCGGCGACGCGATCCCCCGCGTCGTCCTCACCCGCGCTCCCGGAGCCGAGGTCGACGAGCACGTCGTCATCGGTACCCGCGACCCACGGCACCTGCGCATGACGGTGGGCGGCGACGACACGCCGATCACCCCCGCCAAGGGCCGCCTCACGCGCCGCTCCTACCGCGTCGACGTCACGTACGCGGGCACGTCCTACCGGCTGGTGCCCGTCTCCGTGTCGACCAGCCGGCTGACCCGCGACGGGAAGCGCCTCGGGGAGTTCTCGTCGGAGGGCGATCTGCGGGTGACGGCCGAGTGGGAGGACGGCGTCGAGGTCGAGCCGGTCGACGCGGCGGTCGGTTACGCGCTGGCCGCGGCGTTCGGCACGGGCGGGCAGTCCCTGTGGACGGCGGTGGTCGAGGTGGTGAGCGAGGCGCTGCCGTAGGGCCCGCGCCGGCGCCTCAGCGCTTCCGGTCCCGCAGCGCCGCGACGATCGTCGGTACGGTGCCGAGGACGATCGGCGCCAGCAGCGCCACCGGCAGCCACGCGGGTACGTCCGGGTCGGGTGTGGACCGCCACAGCACTCCACAGCCCACCGCGAAGGAGATGCCGATGCTCGCGTTGAGCAGCAGCAGGGCGCGTGCGGTCCGGCGGGCCGACTCGCGGCTGGCGGGTCTGTTCACCAGGGACGAGGACAGTCCGGTCGTCGTCTTCGGCAGTTCGTCCCGTGGTGTCATCCGCAGGGACAGTTCGGCGGAGCCGATCATCAGCACCGTCAGCCCCGCGTACAGGAAGACCAGCGAGAACGCGCCGCCGATCGACCGGTCCGTCCAGGCGTCCACTCCGCCGGTGCCGATGTGCTGCGGTATCCGTTCCGGCAGGTGGGAGTAGCGGATGACGCCCCAGACGGCCAGTGCGGCCAGGAGGACGGCATTGGGCAGCAGCCAGAGACGGACGGACGCGGAGAACACCATGGCACTGATCATCCGTTGGGGTGGGAGCGGGGGGAAGAGGGGCACCGGACGTGGTCACAGCAGTGGCCCGACGACCGCCCGCGCCAGAGCCTCGGCACGGGAGCGCGGGGCGGCGTCGGCGTCGGGGCCCTGGGCGTAGTAGCGCAGGAACGCCTCCTGGAAGCACGCTCCGATCAGCAGCGCCGCTGACGCCTCCGGGTCCGCGCCCCCGGCGATGCGGCCGAGGGCCTGCTCGGCCCGCAGGTAGGCGGCGAAGCCGGTGACCGCCTTATCGGGGCCGCCCCCGTGCCGGCTCATCGCCTCCCGGTGGGCCGCCATGCGCTGTGGGTCCGCGAGGAGGGCACCCAGCATGGGGATCGACCGCTGGTAGAAGTCGAGCGCCGCGTGGGCGAGTTCGGTGAGGTTCTCCTCGACGTCGCCCTCTCCCGGGCGGACCGGGACGCGGGAGGGGCCGGGCACCCTCTCCTCCAGCACGGCGAGCAGCAGCCGCTCCTTGTCGCCGAAGTACTTGTACAGCGTGGGCTCGGACACCCCGGTCGCCTGCGCGATCACCTTGGTCGTGGCGTGCACGACGCCGCGGGTGCGCAGGATGTCCGCGGCCGCGTCGAGGATCCGCTCCCGTGTGCTCATCGCCGTACTCCCGCTTCCGGACCCCATTGACAGGCTAGTGAACACTAGCGCACCCTGGTGAGCCCTCGGGTTAGTGTTCACTAACCCCCTGGCGCACCTGGAGCGTGCCCATGCGCATCACCGTTCGTAGACCCGGGAAACGGATCGTCATCACCCTCGGCGCGTTACTTCTGGCCGTACTCGCGGTCGCCGCCACCGTCGGCTACGTCACCTTCCTGCGCCCGCCCGCCAACGCGCCCGCCGAGGCGTGCGCCGACGGCCGGCCGGACGCCGACGGCCCGGTC
This sequence comes from Streptomyces sp. CRN 30, assembly GCF_034105845.1. Lineage (NCBI taxonomy): Bacteria > Bacillati > Actinomycetota > Actinomycetes > Kitasatosporales > Streptomycetaceae > Streptomyces > Streptomyces sp. CRN 30. Next base: position 6,606 of record NZ_JAVRHI010000301.1, read on the forward strand.
GTCGTCGCCGCCGGGGCGAGCATGACCCAGGGTGCGCTCGGCCGGGACTGGGTCGGCGACCTGCGCGGGAGGCCCGAGTTCCGGGGGTACGCGTTCGTCAACGCCGGCAGGAACGGCGACACCAGCGCGGGCCTGCGCGGGCGCGTCGACCGCGACATCGTGGCGTGCGCCCCGGACCGGGTCACCCTCCTCGTCGGCACCAACGACGTCCGGAGCGGCGTACCCCTGGCCGAGTACCGGGACAACCTCACCGCCGTCGTCGACCGCGTCCACGAGACGACCTCCGCGCGGGTCGCCCTGATGTCCCTGCCCCCGCTCGGCGAGGACCTCGACGCCCCGATCAACCACACACTGCGCGGCTACAACGCGGCGATCGAGGAGACCGCCACCCGTACCGGCGCCGACTACCTCCCCCTGAACGAACGGTTCACCGACCGCCTCCGGGACCGTGACGACCGGCCCGCGTACGACTTCGGCTTCACCACCGCCTACCTCGCGGCCGCCCGGCACCATCTGCTCCGGCAGAGCTGGGACGACGTCGCCCGCGGCAACGGACTCGAACTCTTCGTCGACCACATCCACCTGAGCGACCGGGGCGGGGCGATCGTCACCGGACTCGCCGCCCAGTGGCTGACCTGACGTGCGGCCGGACGGGCGCACCGCACCGCGCCCGGGAACAACCCCACCCGCCACTACGCTCTACGAGGTATGAGCGACGTGAACGGCGTGAACGGCGGAAACAACGACTACCGCATCGAGCACGACTCCATGGGCGAGGTCCGCGTCCCGGCCCACGCGAAGTGGCGGGCGCAGACGCAGCGGGCCGTGGAGAACTTCCCCGTCTCCGGGCAGCGCCTCGAACGCGCGCACATCGAGGCCCTCGCCCGCATCAAGGCCGCCGCCGCCAAGGTGAACGCCGAGCTCGGGGTGGTGGACGAGGACATCGCCACGGCCATTCAGGACGCGGCGGCCGAGGTCGCCGAGGGGCGGTGGGACGAGCACTTCCCCGTGGACGTGTTCCAGACCGGTTCCGGGACCTCGTCCAACATGAACACCAACGAGGTCGTCGCCACCCTCGCGACCGAGCGGCTCGGGCGGGACGTGCACCCGAACGACCACGTCAACGCCTCCCAGTCGTCCAACGACGTCTTCCCGTCCTCGATCCACATCGCGGCCACCGCCGCCGTCACCCGGGATCTCGTTCCCGCGCTCCGGCACCTCGCCGACTCCCTCGCCCGGAAGAGCGAGGAGTTCGCCGACGTCGTCAAGGCCGGGCGGACGCACCTCATGGACGCCACCCCGGTGACCCTCGGACAGGAGTTCGGCGGGTACGCCGCCCAGGTGCGGTACGGGATCGAGCGGCTCGAGGCCTCCTTGCCGAGGCTCGCGGAGCTGCCGCTCGGCGGGACCGCCGTCGGCACCGGCATCAACACCCCGCCCGGCTTCTCCGCCGCCGTGATCGCCGAGGTGGCGCGCACCACGGGGCTGCCGCTCACCGAGGCCCGCGACCACTTCGAGGCGCAGGGCGCGCGGGACGGGATCGTCGAGATCAGCGGACAGCTGCGCACCATCGGCGTGGGGCTGACGAAGATCGCCAACGATCTGCGGTGGATGGCGTCCGGGCCGCGCACCGGGCTCGCCGAGATCCAGCTCCCCGACCTGCAGCCCGGGTCGTCGATCATGCCGGGGAAGGTCAACCCCGTCATCCCCGAGGCCGTCCTCATGGTCGCGGCGCAGGTGACCGGCAACGACGCCACCGTCGCCGCCGCGGGCGCCGCGGGAAACTTCGAGCTCAACGTCATGCTGCCCGTCATCGCCAAGAACGTGCTGGAGTCCGTCAGGCTGCTCGCCAACGTCTCGCGGCTGCTCGCCGACCGGACCGTCGACGGCATCGTCGCCGACCGGGAACGGGCCCGTGAGTACGCCGAGTCCTCCCCCTCCGTCGTCACCCCGCTCAACAAGTACATCGGGTACGAGGAGGCCGCGAAGGTCGCGAAGAAGTCCCTTTCCGAGCGGAAGACCATCCGTGAGGTCGTCCTGGAGGGCGGTTACGTCGAGCGCGGCGACCTGACGGAGGAACAGCTCGACGAGGCACTGGACGTGCTGCGCATGACACACCCGTGACCGTGGCCGCACCGGCGGGCCGCACCGCCGCGGCAGGTGCCCAACTGCCGGGGGACGCGGCCGTAACCGGGTCCCGCCATGGCGTGAACCTCGTCCCTCACCGCAGCGTCGGACGACTCCGGCACCTAATATCTGTTCATGGCGCATGACGGAGCGGTGAGACGAGCGGGTGCGGGCGGAGCGGTGGTGCGCTGGGCCCCCGGGAGTCGGATCCTGTGGCGGTATAGGGAGAACGCCGGCGAGCGCTTCCACATCGTGCGTCCCGTCACCGTCGTGCGCGACGACGACGAGGTGCTCGCGGTGTGGATGGCGCCCGGCACCGAGTGCGTCAAGCCGGTGCTCGCCGACGGGAGTCCGGTGCACAGGGAGCCGCTGGAGTCCCGTTACACCAAGCCGCGCACCGTGACGCGCGACCACTGGTTCGGCACGGGGGTGCTGAAGCTGGCGCGGCCCGGCGAGCCGTGGTCGGTGTGGCTGTTCTGGGAGTCCGGCTGGCAGTTCAAGAACTGGTACGTGAACCTGGAGCAGCCGCTGGCCCGCTGGGAGGGCGGCGTGGACTCCGAGGACCACTTCCTGGACATCTCCGTGAACCCGGACCGCAGTTGGCACTGGCGGGACGAGGACGAGTTCGCCCAGGCCCAGCGGGACGGGCTGGTGGACGCGCGGCTCGCGGCACGGGTGCGGGCGGCGGGCGAGGCCGCGGTGGAGGTGATCCGCGCCTGGGGCCCGCCGTTCTCGGACGGCTGGCAGCACTGGCGCCCTGATCCGGCGTGGGGCGTACCCTCACTGCCGGACGACTGGGACCGTACGCCCGCGCACGTGTCCTCATGAGACCCTTGATGCGCGCCCGGTCGGCAACCGTAGGATCGTCCTCCGCAAGGGCGCACAGGGGTGTAACTCCGGCAGCATCCGCTGCGCTTGACCGTACGTCACCGAGGGGCGGCAGGACGTGATCAAGGGGTACGAGGGCTACATCGGTACGGGCCACAGACAGCCGGACGGACGGTCTGCACCGTCCGCGGCCGGGCCCGCCAGGACCGTCCGCGGCACCGGAACCGCCCCTGACCGTGCGGGTTTTCCGTTCCTGACACCCGTTCTGCGGGTATCCGGTTCTCGGCGGGACGCAACTACCGGTTCGCTGCGGAACCGACTGCACGCACGGCGCGCAGCCCCGGACGGATGGATTCGACACGCGTGACGGAGCACCCCACCTCCCATGAGCGCCCCCAGCCGGGCGCTAGCCCCGTGGACGACTGCGGGGCCCTCCTGCGTACCCCTGAGACGCCGCTCACGCGCCCTTCCTCCGCATTACCCGCTCAGGTACGCGCGGGCGACGCACCGGGCGAGTCCGGCGGCGACCCGGCAGCCGGGGCCACGGGCCTCCAGGGCACCGGCTCCGTCCCCGCCGCCGGCCCGTCCGCGCCCGGTGGCCCGGAGCACGCGCAGCCCGCGGCCACCGATTCCGACCCGCACCGCCCGCGCCCCGCTCCGGACAGCATCCCCGAGCAGCCCGGACCCGAGCAGGAACGCATCTCCAGCGGATCCGGCGGGTCCGGCGGCTCCCATGGGCACGGCGGATCCGGCGGCTTCGGTGGACCAGGCGGACCCGGTGGGTCCAGCGGGTCCGGCGGGTCCGGTGAGGAGGAGCGGCGGCGGGGGAAGGGCCTGGCGCCGGGCAGCGGCATGCCCATGCGGCGGGACGGGGACCGGCTGCGGTTCGTGGGGGCGGCGACCCGGCGGATCGCCCGGGGCATCGACCTGGACGAGATCGTCATGGGTCTGTGCCGGGCCACCGTGCCGACGTTCTCGGACGCGATCCTGGTGTTCCTGCGCGAGCCGCTGCCGGTCGGCGACGAGCGGCCCACCGGTCCGGTGGTGCTGCGGCTGCGCCGTACCGACCGGATCCCCGAGGACCGGGACACCGAGAGCGGCTTCCTGACCACGCTGCCGCCCGAGCCGGGCGAGCTGTCGGCGGTCACCGCGGAGCTGTGCGAGGTACGGCCCGGCGGCGCGCTCAACGAGGTGCTGCGGGGCGTGCGGCCCGTCTTCGCGGACGCGCCCGCGGCCCGCGCCGCGCTGCCGGAGCTCCTCGGCGAGGAGGCGGACATCACGGTGCCGCCCGGCCAGCGCGCGATCCTCGCGCCGCTGCGCGGGCGCCGCCGGGTGATCGGCGCCGCGCTGTTCCTGCGCCATCCGGAGCGCGAGGCGTTCGAGCAGGACGACCTGCTGGTCGCCGCCCAGCTCGCCACGCACAGCGCGCTCGGCATAGACAAGGCGGTGCTGTACGGCCGCGAGGCGTACATCGCGGACGAGCTCCAGCGCACGATGCTTCCGGAGACCCTGCCGCGGCCCACCGGCGTGCGGCTCGCCTCCCGCTACCTGCCGGCCGCCGAGACCGCCCGGGTCGGCGGCGACTGGTACGACGCGATCCCGCTGCCGGGCAGCCGGGTGGCGCTGGTCGTGGGCGACGTCATGGGGCACTCCATGACCTCGGCGGCGATCATGGGCCAGCTGCGCACCACCGCGCAGACCCTGGCCGGGCTCGACCTGCCGCCGCAGGAGGTGCTGCACCACCTCGACGAGCAGGCCCAGCGCCTCGGCACCGACCGCATGGCGACCTGCCTGTACGCGGTGTACGACCCGGTCTCGCACCGCATCACCATCGCCAACGCCGGCCATCCGCCGCCCGTGCTGCTGCACCTGGGCGGCCGGGCCGAGGTGCTGCGGGTGCCGCCGGGCGCCCCGATCGGTGTGGGCGGGGTGGACTTCGAGGCCGTCGAGCTGGACGCGCCCGCCGGGGCCACGCTGCTGCTCTACACCGACGGGCTGGTCGAGTCGCGCCTGCGGGACGTGTGGACCGGCATAGAACAGCTGCGCGAGAAGCTCGCCGCGACCGCGCAGCTCACCGGCCCGGACCACCCGCCGCCGCTGGAGGCGCTCTGCGACGAGGTGCTCGACATGCTCGGTCCGGGCGACCGGGACGACGACATCGCGCTGCTCGCCGCCCGGTTCGACGGGATCGCGCCCAGTGACGTCGCGTACTGGTTCCTGGAGCCGGAGGAGATGGCTCCGGGCCGGGCCCGGCGGCTCGCCCGGCACGCGCTGTCGCGCTGGGGCCTGGAGGAGCTGTCCGACTCGGTGGAGCTGCTGATCAGTGAGGTCGTCACCAACGCCGTGCGGTACGCCTCCCGGCCGGTGACGCTGCGGCTGCTCCGTACGGACGTACTGCGCTGCGAGGTCACCGACGACGTGCCCCAACTGCCGCGGCTGCGGAACGCGCGCGCCACCGACGAGGGCGGGCGCGGTCTCTACCTGGTCAACAAACTGGCCAGGCGGTGGGGCGCGACCCGGCTCAGCGCGGGCAAGGTGGTGTGGTTCGAGCTGAACCGCGCGTGAGCCCGGTGCCCGTACGGGACCGGACGAACTGACGGAGGGGCGGCCCGTGCGGGCCGCCCCTCCGTCGTGCTGCCGGTCTCGCTACTGGTCCCCCTGCCACCAGTCGCCGTTCTCCTCCTCAGGGGGCGACTCGCCGCTCTCCGAGGCGGACGGCGGGCTGACGGGCGGGCTGCTCGTCTGCTCGTCGTCGTCCGGCGGCTGCGAGGTCGTCGCCTCGTCGGTCGGGGTCTGCGACGGGGTCGGCGACGTCGTCGACTCCTCGGGGGTCGGCTCCTCGGACGGGCTCTCGGACGGCGACGGGGTGGGCGTCGGCGTCGGGGTCGGCTCGACCGCCGCACCCTGGTTGGTCTCCAGGTCGAACCGGGAGACCTCGTCCATGGCGCCGAAGGTGTACTGGGCCCAGATCCTGGCCGGGAAGCCACCGCCGGCGACCCGGCCCTTGCCCGGGAGGGTGCCGGTCGCGCCCTGGAGGGTGGTCTGGGCGTGGGTCTCGCTGTCCTCGCCGAACAGGCCGACGGAGGTGACCAGGTCCGGGGTGTAGCCGGTGAACCAGGCCGACTTGTTGTCGTCGGAGGTACCGGTCTTGCCGGCGACCTGCTGCCCGTCGCGCTGCGGGTTGTCGCGCACCGAGGCCTGGGCCGTGCCGTCGTCGACCACGCCGGTGAGCACCGAGGTGACCGTGTCGGCGGCCGTGCGGCTGATGACCTGCTCGCCGATCGCGTCGGGCATCTCGACCCCGCCGTCCTTGTGCTCGGCGGCGGCGACGATCGTCGGGGTGACCTTCCGGCCGTGGTTGTCCAGGGTGGCGTAGACCCCGGCCATCTCCAGCGGACTCGCGCCCATGGAGCCGAGGGTCTGGGCGGGCACCGCCTGCTCGTCGTCGACGTCCATGCCGAGCTGACCGGCGACCTTCATCACCTCGTCCATGCCGACGTCCACGCCCATCTGCGCGAACACGGAGTTCACGGACTTGTTCATGGCGGACTGCACGGTGACGGGGCCGTAGTCGACGTCGTCCTCGTTCGGCGGGGCGAACCCGACCTCGTTGCCGGAGGCGTCCACGACCGGCCGCTCGCTGTCGCCGTCGTAGACGGTGCTCGCGGTGATCGGCAGCCCCTCCTGCGTCGTCGCCTCCTCCTCGACGGCGGCGGCCAGGATCACGGGCTTGAAGGTGGAGGCGGGCTGGTAGTCGGCGCGGGTGGCGTTGTTCGTGTAGTGCTTGACGTAGTCCACGCCGCCGTACATCGCCAGGACCTTGCCGGTCTTCGGGTCGACCGAGACGGCACCGGCCTGCACATCGCCGTCGACGTCCCGCTCCTCGGCGTCCAGCTTGCTGGTGAGGGTGTCCTTGACGGACTCCTCCAGCTGGGTCTGCTTCTTCTTGTCGACGTTGAGCGTGATGGTCCAGCCGCCCTTGTCGACCAACGCCTTGGCCTCGTCCTGATCGGTGGCCGAGCCCTGGGCGACCAGCTGCTTCGCCAGCTCGCTGTTGGCCGCCTCCACCAGGTAGCCGGTCTGCCCCTCCAGGCCGGCCGCGCCCTGCGGGTCCTTCGGGACGGGGAACTTCATGCCCTGGCGCTCGCCCGCGTCCAGCCACTTCATGTCGACCATGTTGTCCAGGACGTAGTTCCAGCGGTCCTGGACCAGCTTCTTGCTGGTGTCGGAGGCGACGGCCCAGTCGTACTGGCTCGGGGCCTGGAGCAGCGCGGCGAGGTAGGCGCCCTGTTCGACGGTGAGCTTGTCGGCGTCCACGCGGTAGTACGCCTGGGCGGCGGCCTGGATGCCGTAGGCGCCGCGGCCGTAGTAGCTGGTGTTGATGTACCCGGCGAGGATCTCGTCCTTGGACTTCTCGCGGTCCACCTTCAGCGAGATGACCAGTTCCTTCAGCTTGCGGCTGACCGTCTGGTCGGAGGTGAGGTAGTAGTTCTTGACGTACTGCTGGGTGATCGTCGAGCCACCCTGCTTGCCCTTGCCCTGGAGCGTGTTGAGCAGACCGCGGGCGGTGCCCTTGAGGTCGACGCCGGCGTCGTCGTAGAAGGTCTTGTTCTCGGCGGCCACGAAGGTCTGCTGGACGCCCTTGGGGACGTCCGCGAGGTCGACGCTCTGCCGGTTGACGCCCTTGCCGCTGCGGGCGAGCGTGGACCCGTTGCTGTACTTGTAGACGTTGCTCTCCTGCTGCGCCACCGCGTTGGCCCCCGAGGGGATGCCGATGAGCAGGTAGAGCGCGACGAAGCCGAGCATGCCGAGCAGGCAGAGGGCGAAGAACGCGCCGAGGAGCTTCTTGATGGAGAAGAAGCGGCGTATGCCGCCCTTGCCGGCCGCTCGGGACGAACGCCCGGGTGCCGCGCGGCGACCCCCGCGCTGCCGCGCTCGTCTCTCTTCCGCTCGTCCCATGGCTTAGGTCCGCTCTCTTCCTTCTCGATCCTTCTCGTCTTCTCGCGCGTCACTCGTGTGTCGTCGGTCGACCCAGCAAGCTAACACCGCGGGCCATGACAAAGGTTCGCCGATCCCGCCTTTTCCGGACGTGAGAATCAGCACGCCACCCCATGAAACCGACGTCGCGCAGGGGCCGAAGGTTGCCCCACGTGCCCCGCGAACCACGACCGCCTCGGTAGCAGAACCGTGACAATCGCGCGTGACCTGCGTCATCACTGACCGGACCGGAGACCTGAAGCCGCCTATACACACCAGGTATACGCGGTGTGTATACGTCCTGTGTACAGTGCCTCCCATGTCCATCGGTCACACCCTCCTGGGACTCCTGGAGTCCGGACCCCGCCACGGTTACGACCTGAAGCGGGCCTTCGACGAGAAGTTCGGTCACGACCGGCCGCTGCACTACGGCCAGGTCTACTCGACGATGTCGCGGCTGCTGAAGAACGGCCTCGTCGAGGTCGACGGCATCGAGCCGGGCGGCGGCCCCGAACGGAAGCGGTACGCGATCACCGACGCCGGCGTCACCGACGTCCAGCAGTGGCTCGCCACCCCCGAGAAGCCGGAGCCGTACCTCCAGTCGACCCTCTACACCAAGGTCGTCCTCGCCCTCCTCACCCACCGGAACGCGGCCGAGCTCCTCGACAACCAGCGCTCCGAACACCTGCGCCTGATGCGCATCCTCACCGACCGCAAGCGCAAGGGCGACCTCGCCGACCAGCTGATCTGCGACCACGCCCTGTTCCACCTGGAGGCCGATCTGCGTTGGCTGGAACTGACCGCCGCCCGACTGGACCGGCTCGCCGCGGCGGTGACCCGATGACCGCCACCGCGCCGGCTCCCGCCGGCTCCCTGCTCGCCGCCCACGACCTGCGCAAGGCGTACGGCCCGACCACCGCCCTGGACGGCGCCCACTTCTCCATCCACCCCGGCGAGGTCGTCGCCGTGATGGGCCCCTCCGGCTCCGGCAAGTCGACCCTGCTGCACTGCCTCGCCGGGATCGTGCCGCCCGACTCCGGCTCCATCACGTACAACGGCCGCGAGATGGCCACCATGAACGACGCGCAGCGCAGCGCGCTCCGCCGCACCGAGTTCGGGTTCGTCTTCCAGTTCGGCCAGCTGGTGCCCGAGCTGACCTGCGTGGAGAACGTCGCCCTGCCGCTGCGGCTGAACGGCACCCCGCGCAAGGAGGCCGAGCGCACCGCCCTCGGCTGGATGGAGCGCCTGGAGGTCGACGACCTGTTGGGCAAGCGGCCCGGCGAGGTCTCCGGCGGCCAGGGGCAGCGGGTCGCCGTCGCCCGGTCCCTGGTGACCAACCCGCGCGTGCTCTTCGCCGACGAGCCCACGGGCGCGCTCGACTCGCTCAACGGCGAGCGCGTGATGGAGCTGCTCACGGAGGCCGCCCGGTCCACCAACGCGGCCGTCGTCCTGGTCACCCACGAGGCACGGGTCGCCGCGTACTCCGACCGGGAGGTCGTCGTACGGGACGGCAAGTCGCGGGACATGGAGCGGATCGTATGAGCGTGCGGCAGTGGTCGCGGGACCTGGCCATGGGCGTCAGGTTCGCGTTCACGGGCGGCCGTGAGGGCTGGGTGCGCCTGCTCCTCACCGGCGTCGGCGTCGGGCTGGGGGTGGCGCTGCTGCTGCTCACCACGGCGATACCGAACGCGCTCGCGGCGCGCGACGCACGGGAGGAGGCCCGCACCGACATCACCTTCAGCTGGGACGACGCCCCCAAGGGCGACGACACCGTCCTGGTCGCGAACGTGAGCACCACCTACCACGGCACGGCCGTCCGTGGCCGGGAGGTGGAGCCCGACGGCCCCCGCGCACCGACGCCGCCCGGTGTGTCCGAACTGCCCGGCCCCGGCGAGATGCTGGTGTCCCCCGCGCTGGAGGAGCTGCTGGCGTCCGGCGAGGGCCGGCTGCTCCGGGAGCGGCTGCCGGAGCGGATCGTCGGCACCATCGGGGAGAGCGGACTGATCGGCCCGACGGAGCTCGTCTTCGTCCGGGGCGGCGAGGACCTCGCGTCCCGGATCGACACCTCGAGCCCGGTGGCCCGTATCGACAGCTTCGGCGACACCGACCCCCAGCCGTCCGAGCCGTGGGACCCCGTTCTGCTGCTGCTGGTCCTGATCGTCTTCGTCGTCCTGCTGATGCCGGTCGGCGTCTTCATCGCCACCGCCGTGCGGTTCGGGGGCGATCAGCGCGACCGGCGGCTCGCGGCGCTCCGGCTGGTCGGCTCCGACCGCCGGATGACGCGGCGGATCGCCGCCGGCGAAGCCCTCGCGGGCGCCTTGCTCGGGCTGCTCTTCGGCGCCGGGTTCTTCCTGCTCGGCCGTCAGCTGGCGGCGTCGGTGGAACTGGCCGGCATGAGCGTGTACCCGAGCTATCTGAACCCCTCGCCGCTGCTGGCCGCGCTGGTCGCCGTCGCGGTCCCCGCGGCCGCCGTGCTGGTCACCCTGCTCGCGCTGCGCGGTGTGGTGATCGAGCCGCTCGGCGTGGTGCGGCTGGGCAGGCCCGCCCGGCGCCGGCTGTGGTGGCGGCTGCTGCTGCCGGTGGGCGGCGTCGCGATGCTCTACCCGATGATCGGCCAGGGCAGCGACGACGGGCAGTTCAACCAGTACCTGGTGACCGGCGGCGTCGTCCTGCTGCTCGTCGGCGTCACCGCGCTGCTGCCGTGGGTCGTGGAGACGGTCGTCGCGCGCCTCGGCGCCGGCCCGGTCTCCTGGCAGCTGGCCGTCCGCCGGCTCCAGGTGAGCAGCGGCTCGGCGGCCCGCATGGTCAACGGCATCGCGGTGGCGGTGGCGGGAGCGATCGCCCTGCAGATGCTGTTCGCCGGCACCGAGGGCCGGTACACACAGGACTCGGGGAAGGACCTGAACCGGGCGCAGATGTCCGTGCGGGTCGCCGAGGGGACCGCACTCGGCACGGTCGCGGAGAGGTTCCGGACGACCGAGGGTGTCGACGCGGTGTACACCCTCTCCCAGACCTACCTGAACGACCGCCCGGGCGACGAGGCCGATCTCTACTCCGACGTGACCGTCGGCGACTGCCGGGCCCTGCGCGAGGTGGCGTCGATGCCCTCCTGCCGGGACGGCGACGTCTTCGCGGTGCACGGCGGCGAGTACGACGACGCCACGCCCGAGCTGGCGAAGGCCGGCCGCGCCGTGTGGTTCGTACCGGCCTACGGCTCCGAGGGGGCGCCGGCCGCCTGGACCGTCCCGGACAGTCTGAAGGAGGCCCGGTCGGTCGACGACCCGACCGGTGTGCGACGCGGCGGCTTCCTCTTCACGCCGGGCGCCCTGCCCGAGGGGGCCGAAGAGGCGCTCTCCCACGAGGTCTACCTCGGCATCGACCGCTCCGTACCGGACGCGCCCGAGCACGTCCGGAACACGGCGGCGGCCGTCGATCCGTACAGCGAGCCCTCGGAGTGGGCGTCCTTCGAGCGGAGCAACCGCTTCGACTCCATCCGTACCGGCCTGTTCGTCGGCGCCAGCTGTGTGCTGTTCCTGATCGGCGCGAGCCTGCTGGTCTCCCAGCTGGAGCAGCTGCGCGAGCGGCGGAAGCTGCTGTCGGCGCTGGTCGCCTTCGGCACCCGGCGCCGCACGCTGAGCCTGTCGGTGCTGTGGCAGACCGCCGTCCCGATCGCCCTCGGCCTGGCGCTGTCCACGACCGTCGGACTGGCCCTGGGCGCGGTCCTGCTGAGAATGGCCGACGTCCCGGTGAGCGTGGACTGGGCGAGCGTGCTGTCGATGGCCGGTGTCGCCGCGGCCGTGGTCGCGGCGGTCACCCTGCTCAGCCTGCCACCGCTGCTGCGGCTGATGCGGCCGGACGGACTCCGCACGGAGTAGCCGGCGCTACCGGAGCGGGGCCCCTCCGCGGAGGGGCCCCGCTCGCGTTCCCTCCCTCACAGACTGTGGGCCTGCACCGCCCTTCTGGCCTGGGCGAACAGCATGCCCACGTTGACCGACTTGCGGCAGACCACGACGGCGACGACGTCCTGCTGGTCGGTCATGCGGATGAACAGGTGGGTGAGGTTCTCGCTGTTGACCAGGATCTCCTGGAAGAAGTGCTGGTCGCTGGTGAGGCCGCGGCGCTCCTTGAACACGTCCTCGATCATCTGGACCGTACGGCCCTGGAACAGGTCGAGGGTGGCGCCGGCGAGCAGGTCGAGGACCTCCGGCGGATGGTTGTCGACGGTCTCGTACGACAGCAGCATGCCGGTGGACATGTCGACCACCCCCGACGCCACACAGTCGGGGGCCTCGGTGCGCAACATCTTGACCAGGCTCATCACCTGGTCGGAGAAATTCGCGTTCATACGCTTGGTCGCCACCTCCTCACACCGCCTCGGGCCCGGCCCCGCGCACGGCCGCCACCGCCGGCACCGTCTCCGGTGCCGTCAGGATCGAGCCGATACGGGTGAGGGCCGGGCGGGTCTCCTCGTGCAGCCGGTCCAGATCGACGCCCTCGTCACCGAGGACCACCATGAGCGCGCTCTCCCCCACCGCGTAGACGGCGGCGCAGCCGTGGCTGCCGTGGGCGACGGTCTGGTGCAGGGTGCCGCGCCCGGTCGCCGCCGTGGTGCGGCGGGCGAGTCCGAGTCCCGCGGCGGCGATGGCGGCGAGGCCCTCCGGGTCGATGTCCTCGGCCGTGTCGGCGGCTATGAGCAGTCCGTCGGCGGCGGCCACCGCCGTGTCGGTGATGCCGGTGACCTGCTCGCGCAGGCCCCGCATCTCCATGGCCAGAGCCTTGTGATCCATGAGCCTCAACTCCTCGACGTGGTGACTTGGTGACGTGGTGACGTGGTGACTTGGTGACGTGGTGTGTCCTGACGGGGCGTGTCCGTGGTCCCTCCGTGCCGTCAGGTGCCGGGATCCGGGGCGCGGACCCGGTGCCGCAGCCGGAAGAACCCCTTCCAGCTCGCCTCGCGGTGGGTGGCGGCGAGGGTCTCGTTGATGCCGCTGGCCCCCGGCAGGCGCCGGGGAAGCTGCCGGGGCGGCCGCTCGGGCGGCACCGGCCGCTCCTGGTGGGCGGACGGCTCGGAGGGCGCCGGTGCGACCGGCTCCGGCGGCAGGAGCTCGCCGATCCGCACCAGCTCGCCGAGGCGTACGCGGTACTCGCCCGGCTCGGGCCCTCCCGCCCGCTTCGGCGGCTCGGGTGGCTCGCATGGCTCGGGTGGCTCCGCGGGTTTCTCCCGCCGTAAGGGGAGCAGCATCCCCGTCGACGGGATGTGCACCGGGACGGGTGGGGCCGTCGGTGGGATGTCGGTGCAGTGCAGGAGGCCCTCGGCGAGCATGCGGGCGACCTCGACGGTCACCGGGTAGACCCCGCGCCCGGCGACGAAGGCGAGGTCACGGGCGGTGCGGCGGCCGTCGGCGTGGGTGAGGAGCTCCCGCCGGGCGGGCGGCAGCCGGAGGTCGTCCGGGGTGGCGCCGGGCACGGGGGCGGGCCGTTCCCGGTCGGGCAGGACCGGGCAGGGCAGCGCGGCCAGGGCGGTGAGCTTGCGGGTCGCCTCCTGGAGCAGCCGCAGCGGGGTCTCGCCGACGGCCACCGGTGCGAGGGGGCCGGCACCGGACGGTGCCGTGAGCGGCCGCACCCCCTCGACCCGGCCCACGACGATCGCGAACACCGCGTCCTGCAGCGCCGACATGCGGACCACCCTCAGCTGGGCGGCGCCCGCGTACCCGTGGGCGATCAGTCCCGCCTCGGGCCAGCGCCCGGCCCCGGGCTCCCGCAGGAGCCCGTCCCACTGCTCGCCGCTGATCCTCCCCGAACGCAGCAGCAGCGCTTCGGGGCCGGGCGCGCCGGGGCTCTCGGCAGCGACGACGCGCCCGCCCCGGAGGTGGAACGTGCCGCCGGGTCTTCCGCAGACGCGGAGTTCCCCGGTGGCCGCGTCCCGTCCGCACTCGGCGAGGGTGCGCGACAACAGGCCGTACCCGGCCCGGTCGAGGGAGATCCGACGGTCCGCCATCGCTCCCCCTGACCTGTCGCACACACGCCTGACGCGTGACTCCGAGGGGGTATGTGTAGCAGCGGAGACGTGCGCCGCGGACGGACTCTCCTCACCTGCCGCCACCTGACAAAAGGTGAAGTGTCCGGCGGCCCAACCTGATGTGTTCGGTGCACATTTGACCGACTGGATGACCGTTCAGGACCCGCGGGCCTCGTGTGCCAGGATCATGTGATGTCCCTCGACTCGCTCAAGGCCTCGCTCCCGGAGTACGCCCACGACCTGCGGCGGAACCTGACCTCGGTGATCGGCGACTCCCCGCTGCCCGCGCAGCGGCTGTGGGGCACGGTGCTGGCGACGGCCGTCGCCGTCCGCTCCCCCGCCGTGCTGCGGGCCCTGGAGCCGGAGGCGCGGGCCCGCCTGTCCCCGGCGGCGTACACGGCCGCGAAGGCCGCCGCCTCGGTGATGGCGATGAACAACGTCTTCTTCCGCACCCGGCACCTGCTGTCGGACCAGGAGTACGGCTCGCTGCGGCCGGGACTGCGGATGAACGTCACCCGCGACCCGGGCGTGGACCGGGCGGACTTCGAGTTCTGGGCGCTCGCGGTCTCCGCCCTCAACGGGTGCGGGGTGTGCCTCGACGCGCACGAGCGCGCCCTGCGCCGGACGGACGCCGACCGCGAGACCGTCCAGGAGGCGTTCAGGATCGCCTCGGTCGTCCACGCGGCCGCCGTCACGCTGGACGCTGAGGCGGTACTGGCTTCCTAGGCCCCCTCGTCCGGGACCTTCTCGACAGGCGCCGGGGCCTGCGCGGGCGCGTCCGGCAGATCGGGCGCCGCCCCGGCCGCCGCCACCCCGGGCGCCGACGGCTCCTGCGGGGGCGGCACCTTGCGGGAGTAGGCGTGCAGATAGGCCACGACCGTGTTCGTCACCGCGACCAGCGGCACCGCGACCACCGCGCCGCCGATGCCCGCGACCAGACCGCCGGCCGCCACCGCCAGGACGACCGCCAGCGGGTGGACGCGTACGGCGCGGCCCAGGATGAACGGCTGGAGGATGTGCCCCTCGATCTGCTGCACCGCCAGGACCACCACCAGCGTCATGACGGCGGTGAACACGCCCTGGGTGACGAGGGCGACGACCACCGCGAGCGCTCCCGACACCACGGCGCCGACCAGCGGGATGAAGGCGCCGAGGAAGATGAAGACGGCCAGCGGGACCGCCATGGGCACGTCGAGGAAGTAGATGCCGAGCCCGATGAAGATGGCGTCGATCAGCGCCACGATCACCGTGCCGCGCACGTACGCGGTCAGCGTCCGCCAGGCCCGCGGGCCCGCACCGGC
Source organism: Streptomyces sp. CRN 30 (assembly GCF_034105845.1). Classification (NCBI taxonomy): domain Bacteria; kingdom Bacillati; phylum Actinomycetota; class Actinomycetes; order Kitasatosporales; family Streptomycetaceae; genus Streptomyces; species Streptomyces sp. CRN 30. The sequence goes on from NZ_JAVRHI010000301.1 coordinate 21,858, forward strand.
GACGCCCGGCCGGGCCGCCGTCGGCACCAGCTTCAGCGACCACTTCCAGATGCGGTCGCCGTCGTGCAGCAGGAACAGCGTGCAGAACATCGCGAGCAGGATGCCCGTCAGGGCCTCGACGATGACGGTGACGCCCTCGAGCCCCGCCGTGGTGATCGACTCGCTGTTCGCGCCGACCGCCTCGCGCAGGTTCTTGGCGATGTCGTTGATCTGCGTCTCGGTGACGTGGAAGGGGCTGTCGAGGAGCCAGCGCCGCAGCTCGTCGATGCCGTCCTGCACCTGACTGGAGAGGTGGTCGATGTTCTCCATGACCTGCCAGGTCACGAACCAGCCCATCAGGCCGATGACACCGAAGCCGAGGATCGCGGTCAGGGCCGTCGCGAGCCCGCGCGGTACGCCGTTGCGGCGCAGCCGAGCCACGGTCGGCTGCAGCAGCGCCGTGATGAGCAGCGCCGACGCGAAGGCCAGCACCACGAGCTGGACGGCGCTGATGACCCGCATCAGCACCCACAGGGTGCCCGCGAGGACGAGCAGCCGCCAGCCGACCTCGGCCGCGACGCGCATGCCCCAGGGCACCGCCGCGACGGGGTCGGGGCGGGCGGCGACGGCGGGGGCGTAGGCGGGCGGCGGCGGGACGTGGTCCGGGGGCGGCGCGTCCGCGGCGGAGTCGTGGCCGGACCCTTCGGCCTCCACTTCCCTGCGGCGCTGCTCCAGCCGTCTTCCCCAGCCGGTGAGCCCGGCCCCGGCCCGACCGACCCACCCTGGTACTCGCGACATGATCCGTCCTCTTCCCCCGTTCTCCACCCGCACTCCCCCGACAGTGGCCGGCTCCGACCGTACATGGCCAGAGCCCCTCACCGAAGGACGGTGAGGGGCTCTGGGAGGTTGAGCGGCCGAACGGCCGAGGGGCTCAGTACCAGTGGTTGGCCTGCCAGAACGACCACGCGCCGCAGGGGCTGCCGTAGCGCTCGTTCATGTAGTTGAGGCCCCACTTGATCTGGGTGGCCGGGTTGGTCTGCCAGTCGGCACCGGCGGACGCCATCTTCGAGCCCGGCAGCGCCTGGACGAGGCCGTAGGCGCCCGAGGAGGGGTTCTGCGCCTGGTAGTTCCAGGTGGACTCGCGGGAGACGATGTTGCTGAAGCAGGTGAACTGGTCGCCCGGGATCATCTGCTGCGCCATCGCCTGGACCTGCGCGGTGGTGTACGTGCTCTGGACCTGGAAGTCGGAGGCGTCGGCGCGCGCGGTGGACCGGCTGGCCGCCAGCTCCTTCTCCTTGCGCTCCTTCTCGGCCTTCTCGGCCGCCGCCTTCTCCTCCTCCGCCGCCTTCTGCTTGCTGATCGCGTCCTCGGCGGCCTTCTTGCGGGCCGTCTCCTCCGCGTTCTTCTTGGCGGTGGCGTCCGCGGCGATGGCCTGGACGTCGGCCTGCTGCGCCAGGGACGCGGTCTGCACCTGCGCCTGCTGGCCGGCGGGGATGTCGGCGAGGAGCGTCGCCTCGCTCGCCGCCAGCTCGAAGTCGTCGGTGCCCTGGGCGGTGCTGCCCGAGGCAACTCCGACGACGCTGCCGACAGCGGTGACCGCGGTGGCCGAAGCCACTGCGAATCCCCGGACCGAAATCCGGCTCACACGGTTTCCTTCCAGCATCGCCCGCTCCGGTGACCCTCACGGACGCGATCGTGCCCCTGGCGCTGGCCTCCCAAATGCGGGGTCACGGGGAGGCACGGGCCCGGTGGCAACTCCCGCGCGGGGAGCGCCGTGTGGTGCTCGGGCGGCATACGACGACGCTATGGAGTTCTGGTGCTTCTGCTGTCCCGTACCACTGGGGGTGGGGATACAGATGTGTCGTATGCGGGGCCTGACAGGAACGAGACTCTGCCGCACGCCCGCACCGCAAGGCAATTCCAGGGTGCGTGGGAAAGCTCACACCTCGTACGTCCCAGGAGATTCACAGAAACCACCACGCGCGAAGGCGCCGCCCGGCTAGGCTCAAGTCCTTTGCCGAGCGGCGCCAACCGCCGGGTAACCAGCCCTTGTCGGGCGCGAGGGCTCAGATCTGCCCGTCCTCCAGCATCTCGGTCACCAGGGCCGCGATCTGCGACCGTTCGGACCGGTTCAGGGTCACGTGGGCGAAGAGCGGATGCCCCTTCAGTTTCTCCACCACGGCGACGACACCGTCGTACCGGCCCACCCGCAGGTTGTCCCGCTGCGCCACGTCATGGGTGAGCACCACCCGCGAGTTGGCCCCGATCCGGGACAGCACGGTCAGCAGGACGTTCTTCTCCAGGGACTGCGCCTCGTCCACGATGACGAACGCGTCGTGCAGGGAACGGCCGCGGATGTGGGTGAGCGGGAGCACCTCCAGCATCCCGCGCGCGGTGACCTCCTCGATGACCTCCCGGCTGGTGACCGCGGAGAGCGTGTCGAAGACCGCCTGCGCCCAGGGGCTCATCTTCTCGGCCTCGGTGCCGGGCAGATAGCCGAGTTCCTGCCCGCCCACCGCGTACAGCGGCCGGAAGACCATCACCTTCTGGTGCTGGCGCCGCTCCAGCACGGCCTCCAGTCCCGCGCACAGCGCGAGCGCCGACTTGCCCGTGCCGGCCCGGCCGCCCATCGACACGATTCCCACGTCCGGGTCGAGCAGCAGGTCGAGCGCGATCCGCTGCTCGGCGCTGCGGCCCTTGAGGCCGAACGCCTCCCGGTCGCCGCGTACGAGACGGACGTTGCCCTCGGGCGTGACCCGGCCCAGCGCCTTCCCCCGCTCGGACTGGATGGTCAGGCCGGTGTGGACGGGCAGGTCCGCCGCCTCGGGGACGTACACGTGTCCCACCTCGAAGAGGACGTCCACCTGTTCGCCGGGCAGGGTCATCTCGGACATCCCGGTCCAGCCGGAGGAGTCCGTGATGGCGAGCTCGGCGCGGTACTCCTCGGCGAGCAGGCCGACGGACGACGCCTTGATCCTCAGTGGCAGGTCCTTGGAGACGACGGTGACGTCGTACCCCTCCGCCTGGAGGTTGCGGGCGACGGCGAGGATGCGGGAATCGTTGTCGCCCAGGCGGTAACCGCTGGGCAGCACGCTGGGATCCGAGTGGTTGAGCTCGACACGGATCGTCCCGCCCAGGTCCCCGGTCGGGATCGGGGCGTCGAGGCGGCCGAACCGCACCCGGAGGTCGTCGAGCAGACGGAGTGCCTGCCGGGCGAAGTACCCGAGTTCGGGATGGTGCCTCTTGGCCTCCAGTTCCGTGACCACGACGATCGGCAGCACGACCTCGTGCTCGTCGAAGCGGCTCAGGGCGTTGGGATCGGCCAGCAGGACGCTGGTGTCGAGAACGTAGGTGCGCCGGTCTGGCTTGTGGCGCTGTGCGCTGGTCACCACGGAAGGACGTACCCCCTCGGATGAGGTCGGGGAGCGACGAAGAGAACTGGACCGGTCGTCGGCCACGATGCACGGGCCGAAAACCGGCCCCTTACCCTCTTCGTTCCGCGCAGCGACAGCACGGTCGGGCTGGTGCAAAGGGCCTCCCGGGCGGACGACCCCGTGCCGTCCGCTGAGGATGCGACACCCGTGGTTCGGATGTCGACCTGCTGGGACTATGCCCTCGAACACGCGCCGCCATGCCAGACCGTACGACGGCGCGATGATGAACTGCTCGTTACGTCTGCCCCGGTGAGGCTGCTCTACACCGCACAGGAAGCACCCCGGGGAAGGAGGCGGTCAGCCTCCGTAACGACGGTGTCGCGCGGCGTAGTCACGGAGCGCGCGCAGGAAGTCGACCTTGCGGAAGGCCGGCCAGTAGACGTCGCAGAAGTAGTACTCGGAGTGCGCGGTCTGCCACAGCATGAATCCGGACAGGCGCTGCTCGCCGCTGGTGCGGATGACGAGGTCCGGATCCGGCTGGTGGCTGGTGTAGAGGTGACGGCCGATCATGTCGATGTCGACGGACTCGGCGAGGTCCTCCATCGAGGTGCCCTTGTCGTGGGCGTCGTGCAGCATCGAGCGGACGGCGTCGGCGATCTCCTGCCGGCCGCCGTAGCCGATGGCGACGTTGACCACTATCCCGTCGACGTGCGCGGTGGCCTCCTGAGCCTCCTTGAGCACCGTCTGCATCGGCGCGGGCAGCAGGTCGAGGGTGCCCACGTGGTGCACGCGCCAGCGGCCGTCCGCGGCGAGCGACCGCACGACGTTCTCGATGATGCCGAGGAGCGGGCCGAGCTCCTCCTGCGGCCGGTCGAAGTTGTCCGTGGACAGCAGCCAGAGGGTGACGACCTCGACGTCCGTCTCGGTGCACCAGCCGAGGAACTCCTCGATCTTGTCCGCTCCCGCCCGGTGCCCCTGGGCCGTGGTGCTGCCCGCCGCCTTCGCCCAGCGCCGGTTGCCGTCCATGATCACGCCGATGTGCTTGGGCACCTCGGCGTGGTCCAGGTGGCCCTCCACCCTGCGGGCGTAGAACCTGACCAGCAGGCGGCGCAGGTTGTCGCGCAGGTTCACGTGATTGTCAGCCCCTCCGTAGCGGATCGGACAGGCGCGGCGATGCGGCGCGCTCGGTGCCCGTGTGACGGTCTCCGGGTGGCGGTCCCCAGGGGCGAAGCCTACCGCCGAGTCCGCCAAGTCCCGCCGCAGGGTGCGGATGGGAGCCGTGGCGGCGGTCCCGGCTCCGGCCCCCGACGCGTGCGCCGGGCGTGCGCCGGGCGCGTGCGCCGAGCCGGGGGGAACGGCGCGCGTGCCGGGCAAAAAAACGGGCCGGTCCGTGGGGGGGAGACGGACCGGCCCGAGGGGGGGTTTCCACCATAACCCTTCGTGAGTGATGCTGCGTGCATCGGCGTCCAACAACTACTCTCCGCGACCGTCCGACGACGCGCCGGTGGTCACGGAAGAGGGCATTCAGGAGGAGATCATGGCCGGATGACAGCTGTTTCCAAGGCGAGTCGTCGATATTGGGTGAGATTCACGGGGTGTAAGGCCGTTTGTGGGACACATGGCGACACGCCCCGGCGCACCCCCTCACGGGTGAACCGTGCCGGCACGTCCGCTTGACGCCGGACGGCTCCGCGCGCCCGCCGGATCAGCGGGCGGGCCTGCGCGCCTCGAAGAGGTGGCGGGTGCTGTGGGCCACGAAGGGGCCGTCCCGCTCGATGCGTTCGTGAAGCTCGCGCAGTCGGGGCAGGTACGCGTCGACCGTGAAGTCCGGCACCATCCAGACGACCTTGCGCAGGAAGTGCACGACGGCGCCGATGTCGAAGAACTCCATCCGCAGCCGCTCGGCCCGCAGGCCGACGACGTCCAGGCCGGCCGCCTCGGCGTCCGCGCGTTCGCGGTCGGGACGGCGGGCGTTCCGCGACTCCTCCGGCTGTGGACCGAGGAAGAACTCGACGAGCTCGAACACACTGGCGGGCCCCACATGCTCTCCTCCCCCCGTCTGGATGTCCAGCGCCGCACGGGCCCGGGCCAGCCGCCCGGCCATCGCCCGCGCGTACCCCCACGAGGGCCGCGCCTCCGTGGCCCGACCCTCGAACCAGGAGAAGTCCCAGCCGTCGGTGGGGACGGCGGCGCCTTCGGCTACGAGTTCCTCGAAGTCGCGGGTGCTCACGGCAGCACTCCTCTGCACGTCTACGGCACGAGGGGGCGTACGTCCCGCGCCACGAACCGTACGAACCCCTCCGGGTCCGGTTCGTCCGCCGTCGGCTGGAGGATCACCGTGTCGGCGCCCGCGTCCGCCAGCCGCTGCACGGCTTTGGCGACCGTGTCCGCGTCGCCGGCGGCCCCGAGGTCGGGTACGGAGCCGGAGCCTTCGGCCTCCAGCTCGGCCCGGAGACGGGCCTGGGCGTCCGGTCCCGTGGCCGCGAGGAGGTAGACGACCACCTTGTGGGGGGCGGTGCGCCCCACCGACTCCCGCCCCTCGTCGATGAGCCGACGCGCCCGCCGTACGCCCTCCGGGGGCGTCTCCGCGGTCAGTACGGTGCCGTCCGCGGCCTCGCCGGAGAGCCGGAGCGTACGGGGGCCGGTCGCCCCGGCCAGCACCTCGGCGCTGCCCGACGGCGGGGGCCAGTCCAGCGCGACGTCGTCCAGTTTCACGTACCGGCCGTCCGCGGTGACGCGCTCCCCGCCGAGCAGGGCGCGCAGCGCCAGCAGGTGCTCCCGCAGCAAGGTCAGCGGGGACGCGGCCCGCACCCCGACCTGCCCCATCCAGTCCTGCACACCGTGCCCGACGGCGAGGGTCGCGCGGCCGGGGAACATCCGGTGCAGCGTCGCGGCCTCCATCGCGGTGAGCGCGACGTTCCGCAGCGGCACGGGCAGCAGACCGACCCCGACACGCACCCGCTCCGTCCAGGCGAGCGCGGCGGCCGCGGCGGATATGCCCCCTTCGAGGAAGCAGTCCTCCCACAGCCAGAGTTCCTCGAGGCCGGCCTCGTCGGCCAGCCGGGCGATGGCCCGGAGACGCTCGGGGGGCAGTTGGGGGCGGAAGACGGCACCGAGTGTGGTCATGGGGGCTGTCTACCCGGGGTGGTGGGCTCGTACAACGGGTTTCTGTGCGCGGCGCGTTACTGCTGTCGGGAGAGGTCAGCCGGGTCGATCGCGACGGGGAAGGGGATGTTCAGGTGAGTGGTCGCGCCCGCGAGTGCGGTCGTCCGCTCCATGTACCGGCCGCCTTCCAGCTCGTACACGACGAGCATGGGGGCGGGATCGAACTCGAGCCGCCAGAAGTGCGGGATGGCTGCCTCGGCGTAGAGCATCGGCTTGACCTTCCGGTCAACCGTGCGGTTGCCGGGGGAGACGAGTTCGATGACGAGCTGAATCGCGTCGAAGTCCACCGTGACGGGGTCGTCGGCGGTCGCACCGGCGTCGGCCACGACGAGGTCGGGCACGACCAGGCCCGAAGGCAGGACGACGTTGACGCCTTCCAGGATTTCCACCGGTGCGCCAACGACACGGGCGGCCGCGTCCAGAGCGACGTGGAGACGGAACGAAGCCCGCTGGTGCCGGACGCCGGGTGCGGGGGACATCAGGAGGGATTCCCCAAGGAGCTCGTAGCGGATGGTGCGGTTCTCCGGCAGAGCCAGGACGTCGTCGACGGTCCAGGGTCCGGTGTGATCGATGGCAACGCTCATGCCCCTTCGCCTCCTCGTTCGACCGGCAGTGTCGGTATGACCTGGACAGGCGGCACATGGCCAGCATACGGGCGCCCTCACCCGCCGACACCAGGTTCCCGCTGCCACACGTGCGGCTCCGGACGCTCGAGAGACGCCCGGAGCCCGCGCCCTTCAGGCGCGTCGTCGCACAGGTGTCAGCAGGGTCGCCAAGGCGTTCTGCAGCGGGTGCAGGCGCAGGGTGGGAAGGCCGTCGCCTGGGGGACCGGGTCGGTGTGATGGCCGGTACGGGTGTGGAGTTCGGCCCGGTCGCGGTCGGTGCTGCCGTCGGGCCTGATCCTGTACACGCGGATCGTCATGCGGGACGGCTCGACGGGCGGTGCCGGCAGGGGCGGGTAGGCGAGGGCGCAGTCCTGGCAGGCGTAGACGTTGAAGCCGGGGCCGGTGGCCGCGTGCACCTCGTGGACCAGGACCGGCTGCTCGGTCACGCATCCGCAGCGGGCGCACATGCGGACGGGGCGACCGCGGCGGACGGGGGTGTTCTCCGTGTCCGTCATCGGGCCGCTCCCACGCGGACACCGTGGATGTGGCGCGGACCGGTGTCGATCCCGACGGTGGCCAGACAGAGGGCCCGGCGGCGTTCACGCTGCCGACGGCGTTCCTCCGGGGTGAGCAGGTACGGCCGGACCAGACGGCTCGTTTCCCCGTCGAGGCGTTCGGTGAAGCGGCAGGGGGGCGGGGCGATTTTGGGCACGTGGGCGGTGACGGAGTTCTGGGCGGGAACAGTCGCGGCGCGATGGCGACCACGTGGACTCGGCATGCAGAGAGTCAGCACCCAGGCGAGTAGTCGAACGGTAAGGTCCAGCATGTCGACGCTCCTTCTAAGCGTTCGGCCATGCCCCGGGACGGCTGTGAACCGTCGCCGGGGTCTTTCTACGGCTCACCACGCTATAGCTGGGACACGCGCAGCGTAAAGCGGTATCGCACTATCTGATGAATCGGATAGCTGGGCATGGTCGTACGGTGTTCGATATGACAGCAGGCTCAGGACAGTCACCTATCGACCCGACCAAAATTGGTTACGTCTACATGCAGATGGCCGACCACATCGCCGAACGCATCGCCAAGGGCGAACTGCGCCCTGGCGCCCGCCTGCCCGGCGAGCGGGATCTGGCAGCGGAGTACGGGGTGGCGAACCTGACCGCTCGCCGCGCCACACGCGAACTACGCGAACGCGGCCTTGTCGTCACCCTCCCCGCGAAGGGCACCTTCGTCGCGTACCCGCAGGAGGAAGGGGACGCGGCCGCCCCCGCCGAGTAGCGCAGCACCGCCGTAATCCCTTTACCACTTCGTTTGCCACTACGCTGCTAGCCTGGTCGTATGACCACCACGGAGCAACACGACAGGGACGACGGACCTGCTCAGAAGGTCAGCGTCTCCATGCCCGCGGGCCGTATCGCAGCGGTCAAAGCTCGCGTGGGTGCGCGCGGTTTCTCGGCGTACGTCAGTGCGGCGGTGGAGAGGCAGATACAGCGCGATCTGCTGGAGGAGCTGCTCCAGGCCAAGGAGAGGGAGATCGGTCAGCCTTCCTACGAGGTCCTGGAGTGGGCCACCGAAATCTTCCAGGAAGCCGAGGCCCTGGCAGCGAACGAGCAAGCCGTGGAAGAACCCCGGACGCACGGGAACGACGGGGGCAGGGAATGGCACGCTCGCGAGGCCAGCTGAACCATGGCGTGCTGCTCCTCGACAGTGAGGGGCTGAGCAGGTTCATTGTGGGCGACCCTCACGTCGTGGGCCTGATCCGCATGGCCCAGGCCAAGGACACGCTCGTCGCCCTGAGCAATCTCACGCTGATCGAGGCATGCCACCCCGACGTCCGTATGGACCGCTTCCGATGGCACACCTCCCGGTTCGAGGTACTCCCCGTCACTGACGCCATTGCCTGGCGGGCGCTGGACCTGTTGCGGAACGCCGGTCTGCACGGGCACAAGTACGCGATCGACTCCGTCGTGGCCGCCACGGCCCTGGGCTACACCGGACCCCGTATCGTCGTCACCTCCGACGCAGACGACATGAACAAACTGTGCGGGGACCAGGTCCGCGTCGTGGGGGTGTGACGGTGGGCAACTCTCGGGCGTATCCCGTCTTCCGTACCACTGACGCCGTCGAGGCGTGGACACAGGCGCAGCGCCTGAGTGCTCTGCTGGAGGAGCGCGACGACGAGGTCACGCTGGTGGCTGATCTGCTGACGGTCGAGGACGCTCGGCAGATGGCAGCGGCGCTGCCCGGGGCCGAGTTCCGCTACGCCGAAGTCCGCACGGACCCGGTGACCCGTGACTTCTTGGACTTCAGCCTGGACATCGCAACGGCGGAGTACGCCGCCCTGGAGCCGGAACTGCCCCTGTCCGTGTTGCATCACGTTTCACCGGGCACCGTGGAGGACCGGTTCGTGAGGGCGGTGGGGCAGGGCTTCGCCTCGATCGGCCTGCCCGGCAGGTGGCCGGAGGACGACGAGGCGGACGCGCACGGCCACTACAAGTACGACGGCGTGGAAGTCGTCTTCAACTGCGACGACGTCAACTGGCTGGAGCCGTCTCACCGCCACACCGTCTTCGTTCACGTCGACAAGTGGGGCGACCTTCCACGCGTCGAGAAACTCGCGGCATACCTCGGTGGCACCGTACTGGGAGAAGCCCAGCTCGGCTGGTAAGAGGTCAGCTCCGGCTGTTCCCTCCCCCGCCGTCCCGGGGGAACGACACCTCCACGCGGCGGTTCTTGCGGCGGCCCTCCTCCGTGGAGTTGTCGGCGATGGGGTAGTCCTCGCTGTAGCCGCGCACCTCGAAGGTGACGCTGGGGCCGAGGGCGCCGGCCAGTTGGTTGTGGACGGCTTCGGCGCGGTTCTTGGACAGGGTGACGCCGTGTTCGTACGTGCCCAGGTTGTCGGTGAAGCCGAAGACGCGGACCGTGGACGGGTTCTGGCCCTCGATCTCCTGCGCGATCGCCTCGATGCGGGCGTTCGCCTCCGGGTTGAGCTTGGCGCTGTCCTTGCCGAACAGCACCTCCGCCTGGAGTGCGAACGTCACGGTCGTGTTGGTGTCCTCGCGGCGCTCCTCACCGCCGAGGTCCTCGACGACCGACTTGATGTCCAGCACCTTCGCGGAGGCCAGGGTCGCCCCTTCGGCGAGTTTCAGCCCGGGGCTGTTCGCGTCGACCTCCGGGGGCGGGGAGGTGGTGACGGTGCCCGGGGGTTCGCTGGGG
>NZ_JAVRHI010000302.1:0-7130 GCF_034105845.1 Streptomyces sp. CRN 30
CGCGCCGCCGAGCGGGCGGAGACCGCCGCACGGCAGGCCGCCGCGGCCGCCGGGCGGGAACTCGCCGGGACCGACCCCGACACCCGGACCGTCGCGCGCCACGCGGTGGTGCGGGCCGCCGAGACCGTGCGCGAGGAGGCAGCGCTGATGCGCGCCTGGGGCGTCGAACCCGGCGAGCTGGAGCGGATGCCGTACGAGGAACGCGCCCGGCTCGCCGAGCGGCTGCGCACCGGACGCCTCGCCCGCTGGGCCGAACTGATCGGCCGCTTCCGGCAGATGGCCGACGGCGAACGCGCCCGCAAGGTCGAGAACGCCACCGGCGAACTCGTCGGCGTCACCCTCGGCGACGACCTCTCCCGGATCGTCCCCGGCGAACTGGCCCACCTCGGCTCGCCCGCCCTGCGCGCGGTGTTCGCCGCGCGGTACGCCGCCGGGGAGCTGATGCTCTACGACACCCGGGGCGAACAGGCCACCGGCAAGGGCGCGATCGTCGCCTGCGTCGACACCTCCCACTCGATGTACGCGGAAGGTCCCGGCGGCATCACCCGGGAGGCGTGGGCCAAGGCGTGCGCCCTCGCCCTGCTCGACCAGGCCCGACGGGCCGGCCGGGACTTCGTCGGCATCGTCTTCTCCGCCGCCGACAAGCTGCGGGTCTTCCGTTTCCCCGGGGACCGGCCCGCCGGCCTCGGCCGGGTCGTCGAGTTCGCGGAGACGTTCCTCGGCGGCGGCACCAGCTTCGAGCGGCCCCTCACCGCGGCCAGGGAGCTGCTGGCGGAGGAGTTCGACGACGCCGCGCGGGCACGCGGCGACATCGTGCTGATCACCGACGAGGAGTGCGACGTCACCGAGGCGTGGACACGGCGCTGGCGGGAGACGAAACAGCGCCTGGACTTCCGGGTGTTCGGAGTGGCGATCGGTGTGCCGCGCGCCCCCGGCGAGGACGGCTCGGTCCTCGACGCGCTCTGCGACAACCTGCGGTTCGTCGACGACCTCACCGACGTGCACGCGGCGGCCGACCTCTTCCGCGTCATCTGAACCCGGGACGCACGCGGGCCCCGGCGGCCTCAGATGACCTTCAGCCGCACCAGCGCGCCCAGCGTCAGCGCCCCCGGCAGCAGCGGCAGCCACACGGTGATGATCCGGTAGGCCAGCACCACGGCGGTCGCCACGGCGGCCGGGCCGCCCGTCGCCACCAGCGCCAGCACCAGGGCGGCCTCGACCGAACCCAGCCCGCCCGGCGTCGGCACCAGCGCCACCGCGACCGTCGCCGCGAGGTACGCCAGCGCCATGTGCGCGGACGGCACCCCGAGCCCCAGCGCCCGCCCCACCAGCACCAGGGCCGTCGCCTGGAGCGCGGGGAAGGCGAGCGAACCGCCCCACAGGGCCAGCGCCCGCGCCGGCCGGGCGTGCACCGACCGCGCCTCGCCGAACGCCGTCCGCAGGAACGCCACCACCGCCGCGCGCACCCGGCGGACCAGCGCCAGCACGCCCGCCGCCGCGGCCACCACGGCCGCCAGGGTGAGCAGCAGCGGGACGAGGAACCCGTCCGGCAGCAGCGTCCACGGCCGCAGCGCGTCGGGGAAGACGACCAGCAGCGCGCCCAGCAGCACCAGCCGGCCGACGCTCTCCGCCAGCAGGTACAGGGCGAGCGCCGCCGAGGAACGGGCCAGCGGCACCCCGCACACCGTCATGAACCGCAGGTTCACCGCGCTCGCGCCGAGCCCCGAGGGCAGCAGGTGGTTGGCGGCGCCCGCCGCGAACTGCGTCGCGAGCAGCCGCCCGCCGGGCAGCCGCTCCACCACCGCGCCCTGCCGGGTGCAGGCCGCGGCGACCCAGGTCAGACAGGTCACCCCGACCGCCGCCAGCAGCCAGGGCCAGCGGGCGGTCGCCAGGTGCCCGAAACCCTCGGCGAGCACCGCGCGGTGCCGCACCGCGACCACGGCGACGAGGGCGAGCGGGAGCAGGCAGAGGATGCGGCGGAGAAGCACGGTCACACCCGGGAAGCGTTCCCGCGCCGCCCCGACCGCGGGTGGCGGCAGCGTGGACGACACCTTACGGGCGGACAGCGGCCTCCGGCCCTTGACCTCAAGATTGGTCGAGGTCCTACCGTCTCCGGCATGAGCATGGAAGCCACCGCCTGGACCCAGCTGCACGGCGTCCTCACCGCCGAGCAGGACCGCCGACCCTTCGCCCGTGCCACCCTGCGCCGCATCGGCGCGTTCGCCCGCCCGCACCGCCGCCGCATCGCCGTGTTCGTGCTGCTCGGCGTGGCGACCGCGCTGCTCGCCGTCGCCACGCCGGTCCTCGCCGGACGCGTCGTCGACGCGATCGTGTCGGACGGCGACGAGCACACCGTCGTCCGTCTCGCGTGGCTGATCGCCGTGATCGCCGTCGCGGAGGCGGCGCTCGGCATCCTCTCCCGGAGGCTGTCGGCGCGGCTCGGCGAGGGACTCATCCTCGATCTGCGGACGGCGGTGTTCGATCATGTGCAGCGCATGCCGGTGGCGTTCTTCACACGCACTCGTACGGGGGCGCTGGTCTCCCGTCTCAACAACGACGTCATCGGCGCCCAGCGCGCGTTCAGCAACACCCTCTCCGGCGTCGTCAGCAATCTGGTGACCCTGGTCCTCACCCTCGCCGTCATGCTCACCCTCTCCTGGCAGATCACCCTGCTCGCGCTGGTGCTGCTGCCAGTCTTCGTCGTACCGGCCCGCCGCATGGGCAGCCGGATGGCCCGGATGCAGCGCGAGGCCGCCGCCCTCAACGCGGCCATGGGCACCCGGATGACCGAGCGGTTCTCCGCGCCCGGCGCCACCCTCGTCAAACTCTTCGGCCGGCCGGAGGAGGAGTCCGCGCAGTTCGCCGAACGGGCCCGCCGGGTCGCCGACATCGGGGTGCGCACCGCCACCGCCCAGGCCGCGTTCATCACCGCCCTCACCCTGGTCTCCGCCCTCGCCCTGGCCCTCGTCTACGGCCTCGGCGGCTTCTTCGCCCTGCGCGGCACCCTCGAACCGGGCGCCGTCGTCGCCCTCGCCCTGCTGCTGACCCGCATGTACGCGCCGCTCACCGCGCTCGCCGGGGCCCGCGTCGAGATCATGAGCGCACTCGTCAGCTTCGAGCGGGTCTTCGAGGTCCTCGACCTCGCGCCGCTGATCCAGGAGAAACCCGACGCCCGCCGGGTCCCCGACGGACCCGTCTCCGTCGAGTTCGACGACGTCCGCTTCGGCTACCCCGCCGCCGACAAGGTCTCCCTCGCCTCCCTGGAGGAGGTCGCGGGCCTCGACACCCGGGGCGGCGCCGAAGTCCTGCACGGCCTCTCCTTCCGCGCCGAGCCGGGCCGCACCGTCGCCCTCGTCGGCTCCTCCGGCGCCGGCAAGTCCACCGTCGCCCAGCTGCTGCCGCGGCTGTACGACGCCGACTCCGGCACCGTACGCGTCGGCGGCGTCGACGTCCGCGACCTCGGCGCCGCGTCGCTGCGCGAGACCGTCGGCATGGTCACCCAGGACGGGCACCTCTTCCACGACACGGTCCGCGCCAACCTGCTCCTCGCCCGCCCGGACGCCACCGGCGACGAGCTGTGGGCCGCGCTCGGCCGCGCCCGCCTCGACGGCCTCGTACGGTCCCTGCCGGACGGCCTGGACACGGTGGTCGGCGAACGCGGCTACCGCCTCTCCGGAGGGGAACGCCAGCGCATGACCATCGCCCGGCTGCTCCTGGCCCGCCAGCGCGTCGTCATCCTCGACGAGGCCACCGCCCACCTCGACAACACCGCGGAGGCCGCCGTGCAGGAGGCGCTCACCGAGGCCCTCGCGGACCGCACCGCCGTCGTCATCGCCCACCGTCTCTCCACCGTCCGCGCCGCCGACCTGATCCTCGTCGTCGAGGACGGCCGGATCGTGGAACGCGGCACCCACGAGACGCTGCTCGCCGCCGGCGGCCGGTACGCCGAGCTGTACCGCACACAGTTCGAGGACCGGCCGGCCGACGCGGCCGCATGAGGGGAGTTCAGGGCTTCGTCAGCGACCGGAACTCCGTCGGGGTCATACCCGTGCGGCGGCGGAAGAACGCGCTGAACGCGGTCGGATAGCCGAACCCGATCCGCTCCCCGACCACGGCCGGCGGCAGCGCGGTGTGGATGAGCAGCCGCTTCGCCTCCAGCAGCACCCGGTCGTCGATGAACCGCTTGGCGCCGCAGCCGAGGGCCGCCCGGGTGGCGCGGGTGAGGGTACGCGGGCTGTACCCCAGCCGGGCGGCGTACTCCTCGACCCGGTGGGACCGCCCGAAGCCCTCCTCGACGGCCCGCCGGAACCGCCGGAAGGGCTCGCCGCCGCCGGTCCGGCCGTGCCGCAGCGGGTCGGCGAGGTGGACCAGCCGCACCAGGATCACCGCGAGCAGGTCGCGCAGCGTCTCGACGTACGCCTCCAGGGACAGGTCGCCGAGGTCCGCGTGCTCCTCGGCCAGCGCGTCGAGGAGCCGCAGCAGCGACGCCCCGCGGGCGGGGTCCGGGGTGATCAGCCGGTACGGGGCGTGCTCACCGTCCCGGATCAGCGCGTCGGTCGCCGCACTCGGGAAACCGGTCGGGAACACCAGCACCGTGGCGTCCCCCGTCCCGGGCCCGTCCGGGAAGTGGAGCACCTGCCCCGGCCACACCCACAGCCAGTCGCCCGCGGCGAGAGAGTACGCCGTGAAGTCCACCGCGCAGTCGAGACGCCCGCCGCGCACCGCGACGACCAGGTGGAACGCCGGGCGCACCGGCGCGGTCAGCGGACGCTCCCGCTCCCTCGCGCGGGCGGCGAGGCCCGGCAGGTCCAGCACCTCCAGACCCGGGGGACGGCCCGGCGTCGGCCGGTACGACACCTCCGGGACGCCCGTCCGGTACCGCGCCCGGCGGCCGCCCGCGATCTGTCCGTTTTTCTTCATCGCCTGGCCGAGTGTATGCCGACCACCCCGCCGGGCCGGTCCTACGTTGGCACGAGCCGTCCGAGCCGCAGGAAGGACCGACCCCATGACCATGGAGTTCGCCACCCGCTACCGTCAGCGCTCCCACATCCCGCCGGAGCCGGGCAAGCCGTACTTCGTCGAGAAGGGCACCGGCGACCGCGCCCACCTCTTCACCGACCTGATCACCGTCTACGCCGGCGGCGAGCAGACCGAGAACACCTTCAACTTCTTCACCGTCGAGGGCCCCGCGGGCGACACCATCCCCGCCCACTCCCACGCCGACACCTACGAGGTCTTCTACCTCACCGACGGCGCGGTGCGGCTCTTCGTCGAGGACACCGAGGGCGAGCAGTACGAGAAGCTGCTCACCGCCGGTGACTTCGGCTTCGTCCCGAAGAACTGCCCGCACGCCTACCGCATCGAGCGCCACCACAGCCGCATCGTCGGCGTGGCCGCGGGGCCCGGCGGCACCTTCGAGCGGTTCTTCGAGACCCTCGGCACCCCCACCGACGAACTCGCCCCGCCGAGCAGGCCGTTCGTGCCCGACCCGCGCGCGTTCGGCACCGTTCCGCAGCGGTACGACGTGACCTTCCTGCCCGACCACCAGTGGCGCACCGGAAAGTGAGGGGACCGGCCATGAGCACCCCCGCCCCCGGATACCTCGACGTCCACGCCCACTTCGTCACCGACTCCTACGTCCGGCAGGCCCGCGCAGCCGGGCACGAACTCCCCGACGGCGTCCCCGCGTGGCCGTCCTGGTCGGCGGCGGCGCACCTGGAGCTGATGGACCGCTGCGGTATCGAGACCTCGATGCTGTCGGTGTCCTCCCCGGGTGTCCACTTCGGCGACGACACCGCCGCCCGGCGCCTGGCCCGCGAGGTCAACGAGGACGGCGCCGAGACCGTCCGCGCCCACCCCGGCCGCTTCGGCCTGTTCGCCTCCCTGCCGCTGCCGGACGTCGACGGCGCCCTCGCGGAACTCGCGCACGCCCACGACACCCTCGGCGCCGACGGCGTGGTCCTGGAGACCCACAGCCACGGCACCTACCTCGGCGACCCCGTCCTGGAGCCGCTCTGGGCCGAACTCGACCGGCGCGGCACGGTCGTCTTCCTCCACCCCACCTCGCCCGTCTGCTGGGAGCGCTCCGCGCTCGGCCGGCCGCGCCCGATGGTCGAGTTCATCTTCGACACCGCCCGCACCGTCACCGACCTGCTGATGGCCGGCACCCTCGACCGGTACCGGAACCTCACGGTGATCGTCCCGCACTGCGGCGGCGCCCTGCCGGTCCTAGCCGACCGCATCGACGGCTTCATGAAGATGTTCATGCCGGCCGCCGCCCCCGGCACCGTCGCCCCCGGCGCCGTCGACCAGCTCCGCCGCCTCTACTACGACCTCGCCGGGCCCGCCCTGCCCCGCCAGCTCCCCGCCCTGCTGAACCTCGTCGGTCCCGACCGGCTGCTGTACGGCAGCGACCACTGCTGGACCCCGGCCGCCGGAGTGGAGGCCCACGTCGCGGCCCTCGACGCCGCCCCCGTACCTGACGGCGCCGCCGACTGGCGGACCCTCACCACCGCCAACGCCCGCCGCGTCCTGTCCCGTACGGACCGCTGAGACGACGGAGCCCGCACCGTGCCCTTCCCCTTCCCCCCGCCGGCCCCGCCCGACCCGGCCGTCCTGCCGCTGCCCCGCCCCGCGGTGTGGCTGTTCGGCCGGGTGGAGCGGCGCTCGGCCGCGCCGATGCTGCCGCTCGGGCAGTTGCGGGACGTGCCGTTCAGCGCCAACGCGGTGGTGACGGTGGTCGGCACCGCGGCGTTCTTCGGCACGCTGTACCTCACCAGCATGGGCTTCCAGGACGAGCTGGGCATGACGCCGTTCGTGGCCGGGGTGGCGCTGCTCCCGCTGGCCGGCGGCAACATCGTCGCGGCGCTCGCGGCCGGCCGGACCATCGGCAGGCTCGGTGTGCGGGGCGCGATGATCCTCGGCTCGGTCCTGGTGGTGGCGGCCCTCGCCGTCGTCCCCCTGGTCTTCTCCCACTACGGCGCGCTGGTCGCCCCGCTGGTCGTGCTCGGCGCGGGCTGGGGCCTGCTGGTCCCCACCACCTCCGCGGCCGGTCTGGCCCGCGCCCGGCGCGGCAAGGAGGGCGTCGCCGCCGGCGTCACCGCGGGCGGCCGGGAACTCGGCGCCGCACT
>NZ_JAVRHI010000303.1:0-40160 GCF_034105845.1 Streptomyces sp. CRN 30
CTGCGGCTGCGGGGCCGGGGGCAGCAGGGCCGGTTCGATGCCCGCCGCGGCCAGGCCGGCGGGCGCCGTGTCGGCCAGGGGCACGCCGTAGCGGGCCAGCCGCAGCGGCATCAGCGACTCCACCGGAGCCTTGCGGCGCCAGGCGCGGCCGAAGCGCGAGCGCATGCGCGCCTGGTAGACGAGACGTTCCTGCTCCAGCTTGATCACTTCGTCGTAGCTGCGCAGCTCCCACAGCTTCATCCGGCGCCAGAGCAGGAAGGTGGGGAGGGGGGAGAGCAGCCAGCGGGTGAGGCGGACGCCCTCCATGTGCCGGTCCGCCGTGATGTCGGCGATGCGGCCGACCGCGTGCCGCGCCGCCTCGACCGTCACCACGAACAGGATCGGGATCACGCTGTGCATGCCCACGCCCAGCGGGTCCGGCCAGGCGGCCGCGCCGTTGAACGCGATCGTCGCCGCGGTCAGCAGCCACGCCGTCTGCCGCAGCAGCGGGAACGGGATGCGGATCCAGGTGAGGAGGAGGTCCAGGGCGAGCAGGACGCAGATGCCCGCGTCGATGCCGATCGGCAGGACGTAGGAGAAGTTCCCGAAGCCCTTCTCGACGGCGAGCTCACGGACGGCCGCGTACGAACCCGCGAAGCCGATTCCGGCGATGACGACCGCACCGGCGACGACCACGCCGATCAGGACGCGGTGCATCCGTGTCAGTTGCAGTGGCGCGGCCACCCGTACTCCCCTCCTGAAGCGCGTTGTTGCGCGCTACAGGGTGGCACAGGTGTGCGTCGTGTCGATTACCGGTACGACTGAGACGGTGTCAGCGCGTCAGCTCTTCCTGCGTGACGCGTCGTCGTCGGAGTCCTTCTCCACGGCGGATCCGGAGCCCGCGTCCGCCTTGTCGCCGTCGTCCTCGCCGGCCTCCGACGTGCCCGTGGAGGCGGTCGGGGAGGCGCTCCCGCCCTTGTTCGCCGCGGCCACCGCCGCCACGACCTCCTTGGCCGCCGCCTTGGCGCTCTTCACCAGGTCATCGGCGTCGGGCGTCGCGTCGCCCGCCAGGCCCGCGCCGTTGTAGTCGAGCGTGACGACCACGTTCTCGGTGCGCACCACGACCGTCTGCTGCTTGAAGGCGGCGTCCTCCTTCTTCAGGTCGTAGCGCACCAGGGTGGCCTGGTCGCCGATCCCGCCCGCCGCCTCCGACTTCACGTTCTTCGCGCCGTCGACCGACTGTGCCTCGGTGACCTTCTTCTCGTACTGCTGCGCGGCCCGCTCGTCGCCCGCGCCGCGCGCCTCGTCCGACTCCAGGCGCAGCAACGACACGCTGAGCCAGCGGTACTGGGAGCCCTTCACCCCGTTGTCCTCGAGGCTGGTCCAGCGGCAGTCGCCGCTGGCGTCCGGCTCGCCCTCGTTGATGGCCTTGCCCGACGTGGCACCCTCCGGGACCAGGTCCTCCAGGGTCTTCTTGGCCAACGCCGAGCACGCGTCGGGCAGTTCGGCGTACGCGGCCGCCGGCACGGCGCTCGCCGAGGGTGTCGCCGACGCCGAAGCGCTGGGCGACTGCTGCTCCTTGGCGTCGCCGCCGGACCCGGAGTCCGTACCGGAGTCCGAGGAGCAGGCGGCGGCCAGCAGCAGCACCGGGACAGCCGCGGCACCCGCGAGGAGACGGCGCCCGCGTCCGCGGCCACCGGGACGACCGGCTCGCTGGTGCTGCTGGTTGCGCTGTGCTGATCGGTGCATGGTTCCTTCACTCATGACGCTCATGACGCTCGCGGTTCCTGCGGTCTGACTGTCGGATCTGTCGGATCGGGTCCGAGGGGTCACGGTACGCGGTGGGGAAGGAGGACGGTCGTGCTTCGCACGGTCCGCCGTCCGGCTCGACGGCCCCCCGCGGGCGGTCAGTCGTCGAACGACTCGGCCAGCCGAGCGGCCAGTTTCTGCGCCCTGTCCTGCATTTCCTCGCTGTCCGGGACGTCCGTCATGGTCGTCGGCTGCTCCGCGTACTCGATGGTGACGATGACGTTGGACGTGCGGAACACCACAGTCACCGTGCGCTGCCGGGCCGTGTTCAGCTCCTCGTCGAGATACGCGGCGTCGGCGAGGCCGTCGAGGACGCGGGGCTGGAGCGCGGGCGGGGTCGCACCCGCCCCGGCGGAGGCGGTCGCCGATCCGGAGGAGGGCGTGCCGCCGGGGGACGCGCCGTCGCCGGTCCCGGTGGCGTCACCCGCGTCGCTCTCGAGGCCGGCCTGGGCGCTGTTCCCGGGCTGCGGGGTCTCCTGGCTCCCGGTCTCCTCCCCGGCCGTCTCCGCCCCGTCGCCCGCCTCGCCCGCGTCGTCCGACTCGTCCGCGCTCGCCGTCGGGGAGGGTGCCGGCAGGTCGGCCGCCTCCTCCTTGGCCGTGTAGACCTCCGCGGCCTCGTCGTCGTCGCTGACCGCCCCGTCGTACGACACCACGCGCTCGAAGTCGACCAGCAGGTGGTCCGTCGCGGTCGGCGACTCCACCTTCCACCGGCAGCCCACCCGCCGGTCCGTGTCGTACGTGAGGGTCGCCTCGCCCTCGTACGCCGTCTCGCGC
Source organism: Streptomyces sp. CRN 30 (assembly GCF_034105845.1). Lineage (NCBI taxonomy): Bacteria > Bacillati > Actinomycetota > Actinomycetes > Kitasatosporales > Streptomycetaceae > Streptomyces > Streptomyces sp. CRN 30. Next base: position 2,563 of record NZ_JAVRHI010000303.1, read on the forward strand.
TGCGCCACGTCCGTGATCTGCGTGATGCCCGGCAGCAGCGCGTCGAGGGAGTCGTGGCCGACCGCGCCGCAGGCCTCCGGGAGGGTGCGGTAGCGGCCCGGCTGGGCGGCGGCCGCGGTGGAGCCGGTCTGGCCGGGGCGGTCGTCGGTGGCGCCGTCCGGGGCGTCCGAGCCCGTGCAGCCGGCCAGCAGCGCCGCGAGGAGCACGGCGATACCGGGTACGTACGCCTTCGGCTGCACGGGGGGCTCCTCTCGACGGACCGCCGTGACGGTCGCGGCGCAGCGGTCTCCTGTGGTTATTCGCTTGCCGCACCAGTGCGGTCGCTGAACACAATGTGTATCGCACGCACTGCCGTGGATGCCGGTCCCGAATCCCTTTCGTCGGCCTTGGCGCCGGTTTTGCGAATTCAGGCTTCTGTAGTTGTTCCGGGGGAACGAGGGCGAAATGTCGTATGTCGAGGTGCCGGGTGCGAAGGTGCCGATCCGGATGTGGGCCGACCCGGCGTCGGTCGAGGACGGCGCCATGCAGCAGCTCCGGAACGTGGCGACCCTCCCGTGGATCAAGGGTCTGGCCGTCATGCCGGACGTCCACTACGGGAAGGGCGCCACGGTCGGGTCCGTCATCGCGATGCGGGGCGCGGTCTGCCCGGCGGCGGTGGGCGTGGACATCGGGTGCGGGATGTCGGCGGTCAGGACCTCCCTGACCGCGAACGACCTGCCGGGGGACCTCTCGCGGCTGCGTACGAAGATCGAGCAGGCGATCCCGGTGGGCCGGGGCATGCACGACGCGGCGGTCGACCCGGGCCGGCTGCACGGCTTCGCCACCGGCGGGTGGGACGACTTCTGGGGGCGGTTCGACGGGGTCGCCGAAGCGGTCAGGTTCCGTCACGACCGTGCAGGGAAGCAGATGGGAACGCTCGGATCCGGAAATCACTTCGTCGAGTTCTGCCTGAGTGAGACCGGTTCTGTCTGGCTCATGCTGCATTCCGGTTCCCGGAACATCGGCAAGGAGCTGGCCGAGCACCACATCGGCGTCGCCCGTAAGCTCCCGCACAACCAGGGGCTGATCGATCGCGACCTGGCCGTCTTCGTCGCGGACACCCCGCAGATGGCCGCTTACCAGAACGACCTCTACTGGGCGCAGGAGTACGCGAGGTACAACCGGTCGATCATGATGGCGCTCTTCAAGGACGTGGTCCGCAAGGAGTTCAAGAAGGTCCGGGTCACCTTCGAACCCGAGGTGAGCTGCCACCACAACTACGTGAGCCGCGAGCGTTACGAGGACATGGACCTGCTGGTCACGCGCAAGGGGGCGATCAGTGCCAAGGCCGGGGAGTACGGCATCATCCCGGGATCGATGGGCACCGGCTCGTACATCGTGAAGGGCCTCGGCAACGAGAAGTCCTTCAACTCCGCCTCGCACGGGGCCGGCCGGCGCATGAGCCGCAACGCCGCCAAGCGCCGCTTCTCCACGAAGGACCTGGAGGAGCAGACGCGCGGTGTGGAGTGCCGCAAGGACTCCGGCGTCGTGGACGAGATCCCCGCCGCGTACAAGCCGATCGAGCAGGTGATCGACCAGCAGCGGGACCTCGTGCAGGTGGTCGCCAAGCTGAAGCAGGTCATCTGCGTGAAGGGCTGAGAAGCTCAGGACTGAAGGGCTGAGGAGCTCAGGGGGCTGAAGGGCTGATCAGAAGCGGTACGTGTCGTCCGTGTCCAGCACCAGGACGCGCTGCCGGTCGTTGCCGTGGTTGCCGTCGACCGCGCCGCCGCTGTTCCAGGCCGTGCCGATCTCCAGCAGGACCTCGGACGGCGTGCCCTCCAGCCGCACCCGCAGCACGGTCTCCGCACCCGGGCCGTCCGCCGCGAGCGCGCCCGTGCCGCACAGCACCGTCCACGCGTCCGGGCGCGCACAGCGGTGCGGCAGCGACTGCCGGCCGGTCAGGCGGGACGACCAGCGCAGCCGCACGGTGGCGTCGTCGACGGGGGACGGGCCGTGGTTCTGCGCGACGAGCCGGACGACGGCACGGCCCGCGGCCAGGGTGACCTGGCCGTGGTACGCGAGGTCGGCCTCGGGAGCGGGGCCGTGGGCGGGCCGCGCGGGCGCGCTCGCGCCGCCCACGAGTACCGCGCCCGCCGCGCCCGCCGCGAGCACCGCGAGCATCCGCATGACGTCGGCTCCTTGCCGGTAGTACGGGGTCGTGCGTGCGCTGGCATACATGCCACCCGGGTGCACGGATCAGGCGCCGCCCATCAGGTGAGGCCGCGCACCGGGCCGCCGGGAGGGCGTGTCAAGCTGCTCGTATGGTGATCGCCCGTTCCGTCGTCCTCTTCGCCGTCGCCGCGCTGTTCGAGATCGGCGGCGCCTGGCTGGTGTGGCAGGGCGTGCGGGAGCACCGCGGCTGGCTGTGGGTCGGCGCGGGCGTGCTCGCGCTCGGCGCGTACGGGTTCGTGGCGACGCTCCAGCCGGACGCGAACTTCGGCCGGATCCTCGCCGCGTACGGCGGTGTGTTCGTCGCGGGTTCGCTGGCCTGGGGCATGGTCGCGGACGGCTACCGGCCCGACCGCTGGGACGTGACCGGCGCGCTGGTCTGCCTGGTGGGCATGGCACTGATCATGTACGCACCGCGCGGCGGCAACTGAGCCGGCCCCGCCCACTGCACGAATCCAGCGCCCCACCGCCTCATCGGCCCACCGGTCGGACGCCCCGGCGTTCCCGTGCATCGCCCACCTATCCTTTCGGGGAATCGGCACGGCAAGCAGCCCGCTGCACCAGTACGGCACCGAGGAGTACGCCATGACAGCCCCCGCCACCCCCTCCGCCGCCTCCCGCATCGCCGTCGTCACCGGCGCGAGCAGCGGCATCGGTGCCGCGACGGCCCGGCAGCTGGCCGCGGCCGGCTACCGCGTGGTGCTGACCGCCCGCCGCAAGGACCGCATCGAGGCCCTGGCCGAGGAGCTGACCGCGGCGGGCCACGCGGCCACGGCGTACGCCCTGGACGTGACGGACCGCGCGGCGGTCGACGAGTTCGCCACGGCGTTCCGGACGATCGGTGTGCTGGTCAACAACGCGGGCGGCGCGCTCGGCGCCGACCCGGTCGCGACGGGCGACCCGGAGGACTGGCGCCGGATGTACGAGACGAACGTCCTCGGCACCCTGCACGTGACCCAGGCGCTGCTCCCGGCCCTCGTCGCGAGCGGCGACGGCACGGTGGTCGTGGTGTCCTCCACGGCGGGCCTCGCCACGTACGAGGGCGGTGCCGGGTACGTCGCCGCCAAGCACGCCGAGCACGTCCTCGCCGAGACGCTGCGGCTGGAGATCGTGGGGCAGCCGGTCCGGGTGATCGAGATCGCCCCGGGCATGGTGAAGACGGACGAGTTCTCGCTGGTCCGGTACGGCGGGGACGAGGAGAAGGCCGCCAAGGTCTACGAGGGCGTCGCCGAGCCGCTGACCGCGGACGACGTGGCGGACACCATCACCTGGGCGGTCACCCGGCCCAGCCACGTGAACGTGGACCTGCTCGTGCTGCGGCCCCGCGCGCAGGCGTCGAACACCAAGGTGCACCGGGAGCTCTGATCACCCCGCCGACCGGACCCGGCAGGGAGGTCAGCGCACGGCCTGCGCGTACGCCGTCGGCGGCACCCCGACGGTCGCGGTGAAGTCGCGGACCAGGTGGGACTGGTCCGCGTAGCCGAGACTGGCGGCGAGCGCGGCCCAGTCCACGCCCCGGTCGGTCTCGGCCCGTTCCAGGGCCTCGTGGATGCGGTACCTCAGCACCACCCACTTGGGGCCCACGCCCACGTACTCGGCGAAGAGGCGCTGCAGCGCCCGCGTCGACAGGCCCTGGTCCCGGGCGAGGTCCCCGACGCGGCGGACGGAGCGGTCGGTGCGGATGCGGTCCACGAGGGCCATGGCGAGGGCGGCCTGCGGGTCGGGCCGCGGGCCGAGACGCAGCAGGAAGGTGTCGAGGGCGGCGACGCGCGCGTCCTCCTCCTCGGGATCGAGGACGGCCCGGACGGAGGAGGCGTCGGCGAGCGCCGTCTCCGGCAGCGGTACGCGCCGGCCCGTCCAGTCGGAGACCGGCCGGTCCGGTGCGAAGGGCCGGAAGCCGCCGGGCCGGAACTGGATGCCGCACACCCGGCCGCACCCTTCCAGTTCCTGCGCGAACAGGCCGAGGCCGATCCCGGCGACCTCCGCTCGCCCCTCGACGCACGGGTCCCCGTACCGCTGGAAGACGACGTTCACGGACGGGTGGGGCACGACGTGGGAGACGTACGGCTCCGTGAGGTCCCAGTCGATCAGCCAGTAGTGCTCCAGGTACGGGCGCAGGGGCTCGGCGGGTTCGCGGCGGCGGAAGCGGACCCGGGCGAAGAGCTCCGTTCCGTCGACGATGCCGCGGGTGTCGCGACGTGGGGCGGCCATGGGGGGAGCGTAGGCGGGGGCGGACGTGCATGCGGAACAGGGGAGCGGAATAGGGGCGGCGGGCGGACCGTTCCAGGGGTATAGTTGAATCGTAAACAACTTGGAGGGCGGCAGCCATGATGCAGTTCGGAATCTTCAGCGTCGGCGACGTCACGCCCGACCCGACCACGGGCCGGACGCCGACCGAGCGTGAGCGCATCAAGGCGATGGTCGCGATCGCGCTGAAGGCCGAGGAGGTCGGCCTGGACGTGTTCGCGGCGGGGGAGCACCACAACCCGCCGTTCGTGCCGTCCTCCCCGACCACGTTGCTCGGCTACATCGCGGCGCGGACCGAGCGGCTGGTCCTCTCCACCGCGACCACGCTGATCACCACCAACGACCCGGTGAAGATCGCCGAGGACTACGCGATGCTCCAGCACCTGGCCGACGGGCGCGTCGACCTGACGATGGGGCGTGGCAACACCGGCCCGGTCTACCCGTGGTTCGGGCAGGACATCCGGCAGGGCCTCAACCTCGCCGTCGAGAACTACGCCCTGCTGCGCCGGCTGTGGACCGAGAAGGTGGTGAACTGGGAGGGCAAGTTCCGCTCGCCGCTCCAGGGCTTCACCTCGACGCCCGCGCCGATGGACGGCGTGCCGCCGTTCGTCTGGCACGGTTCGATCCGCTCCCCGGAGATCGCCGAGCAGGCCGCGTACTACGGCGACGGCTTCTTCCACAACAACATCTTCTGGCCCGCCGACCACACCAAGCGGATGATCGAGCTGTACCGCGCCAGGTACGCGCACTACGGGCACGGCACACCCGAGCAGGCGATCGTCGGGCTCGGGGGGCAGGTGTTCATGCGCAAGAACTCGCAGGACGCGGTGCGCGAGTTCCGTCCCTACTTCGACGTCGCGCCGGTGTACGGGCACGGCCCGTCGCTGGAGGACTTCACCGCGCAGACGCCGCTGACGGTCGGCTCGCCGCAGCAGGTCATCGAGAAGACGCTCAGCTTCCGCGAGTACGCGGGCGACTACCAGCGCCAGCTGTTCCTGATGGACCACGCGGGGCTGCCGCTGAAGACGGTGCTCGAGCAGCTCGACATCCTCGGCGAGGAGGTCGTGCCGGTGCTGCGCGAGGAGTTCGCGAAGGGCCGCCCGGCGGACGTGCCGGACGCGCCGACCCACGCCTCGCTGCTGGCCGCCAAGAACGCCGAGGTCACCTCGGAGGAAGGAGTCCGGGCATGAAGCTCGTCGTCGTCTCGGCCGGGCTGAGCGTGCCGTCGTCCACGCGGCTGCTGGGCGACCGGCTGGCCGCCGCGACCGCGGGGCGCGTGCCCGGCGGGACCGATGTCCAGGTCGTTGAGGTGCGTGACCTGGCCGTCGAGATAGCGCACCACCTCATCAACGGCTTCCCGGGGCCGCACCTGGCCCCCGCGCTGGACGCCGTGCGGACGGCGGACGGCCTGATCGTGGTCACACCGGTGTTCTCCGCCTCCTTCAGCGGGCTGTTCAAGTCGTTCTTCGACGTACTGGACAAGGACGCCCTGATCGGGAAGCCGGTGCTGCTCGCGGCCACCGGCGGCTCCGCCCGGCACTCGCTGGCCCTCGAACACGCGCTGCGCCCGCTCTTCGCGTACCTGCGCGCGCTGACCGTGCCCACCGCGGTCTACGCGGCCTCGGAGGACTGGGGCGCGGAGGGGCTCGCCGAGCGCATCGAACGGGCGGCCGGGGAACTCGCGGGGCTGCTGGGCGGCCGCGCGGCCGAACCGGAGCCGGCGGCCCGACCCGCGCCGGACGCCGGGCACGGGTCGGGGAAGCCGTCCGCGCCCGCGTACGGGGCCGACACAGCGCCGGCGCCCGAGCCGGGGACCACGTTCGACAACGGGGCGGGCCCACTGCCCGTGATCCCCTTCGAGCAGCAGCTCGCGGCTTTGAAGCCGTAGCCGCGACTGTTCCGGGGCGGGCCGTGCAGGAGCAGGCCCGCCCGGGGTCCCCCGCGCCCCTTCCCCGCACTCATCCCTTCCGCGCGGTACTCCCGGCCGCCGCGGCCGTACGGGCGGACCGTGCCCGCAGTCGCCGCACCCGGCCGCGCCACGCCCGCAGGCGACGTCGTAGCGGCCGGACGCGGCGGCGGAGCCAGGACCTCGCGCGGGACTTCTCCCGCACCCAGCCCCGTCGGCAGCGGGTGGCGCGCAGTTCGGCGAAGAGCAGTTCGTAGCGGGCGAGGATCGGGGCGGGGTCGTAGCGGTGGGCGCTCTCCAGGGCCGCCCGGCCCATCGCCCGCCGGGCCGCGCCGTCCGCGATCAGTTCCAGGATCGTGTCGGCGAGGGCGCGGGCGTCGCCGACCGGGACCAGCCGGCCGTCGACGCCGTCCGTGATGATCTCGGCGGGCCCCAGCGGGCAGTCCGTGCTGACCACGGGCACGCCGCAGCGCATCGCCTCCACCAGCGTCATCCCGAACGACTCCGCGTCCGAGGCGCTGACCACCAGCGACGCCTGTGCGAACTCGTTCTCGACCGGGGTGCGCGGGCCCATCAGCCGGGCGCGGCCGGTGAGCTCCAGCCGCTCGACCATCCCCTCCAGGCGTTCCCGCTGCCGGCCGCCGCCGTAGATGCGCAGGCGCCAGTCGGGCTCCTTGGCCGCGACCCGGGCGAAGGCCTCCAGGAGCAGGTCGAAGCGCTTGCCGCGGGCCAGCCGTCCGGCCGCCGCGATCACCGGGGCGGTGAGCGGGGACGGGGGGACACCGACCTCGGGCACGATGTTCGGCACCGCCAGCACCCGTACGCCCGGCAGCGTCATCCGTGCCCGGTAGACCCGGGCGTCCGCCTCGGTCGTCGTCACCACCGCGTCCAGGGCCCGGTAGTGCCGGGCGAGGACCCGGCGCAGCGGCTCGTCGTGCGCGTCGTGGCGCAGGTGCTCCTGCCCGATGCGCAGCGCGCCCTGGGGCGCGAAGCGGGCGACGTACACGTTGAGACCCGGCCGGGTGCCGATCACGACGTCCGCGCGGGAGCGGGTCAGCCGGTCGCGGACCCGCAGGTCGGTCAGGCGGCTGTACTGGCGGTGGCGGGTGTCCTCGACGGGGAAGTCGACGGCGGGGCGCCCGCGCGCGGGGTCCGCCGTGTCCGCGCTGCCCGGCCGCAGGTCCACCAGGGGGACGAGCCGGATCCGCGGGTCGACCGCGAAGCGGGGCGCGTCCCGGTGCCGGGACATCGACAGGATCTCCACCTCGTGCCGGTCCGCCAGCGCCGCCGCCAGGTTCAGCGTGGTGCGGACGGTGCCGCCGATGGCGTACGCGTTGTGCAGCAGGAAGACGATCTTCGTGCGCCGGGTCCCGGCCGCGGGCCGCCGGACCCGGGCCGTCCCCTCGCTCCGGTCCGTCCGGTTCATCCGGGCCGCCTCCCCGCAGGTCGCGTACTCGCCCGGCACGGTTCCCCGTGTGCGCTTCGCCGTGCGCTTCATACGTCCCTCCCCGGCGTGGCTCCGGCGCGTCCCCGCGCCCTCCGACATGCCCTGGAACGCGCGCCGGCCCCACGGGGTTACGAGACCCCGGCCGACGCGCCCCGGCCGTCGTCCGGGAGGGCCGCGGCGGGCCGCCTTCCCGCCCGGCGCAGGGCGCGCCCCTCGGCGCGGTACCACTGGTGCGCCACCACCACCGCCAGGGCGATCTCGACGAGGTCACCGCCGTAGTACATGAGCTGCGAGGCCAGCCGCAGGTCCGCCGCCGCGTAGGCGGTGCCTGGCGGGCCCTCGGCCCAGAGGCCCTTGGCGAGTACGGCGTGGGCGCCGGCGGCGACGAGCAGCGTCCCGGCGCGCAGCGGCAGCCCGGGGCGGTGCCGCAGCGGGTCCAGGGCCAGCACCGAGAAGGTGAACAGGGTCCCGGCGAGGAAGAGGTGCGCGTACAGCAGCGGGCTGTGGTGCACGCCGGCCGGCAGCGGGGCCCGGTACAGCACCCACAGCCCGCCGATGTCGAGGACCGCGGCGACCGGCGGGAGGACGAGCACGCGCACCGGCCGCGTACGGGTGAGCGACAGCAGCGCGCGCCGCACCCCGGCGGGCACGGTCCGCAGCGCCAGCGTGACCGGCCGGGCGAGCACCACCAGCAGTGGCGCCACCATGCCCGCGCCCAGGTGCGCGGCCGTGTGCGCGGTGAACGGCGGCAGGTACGTCCCCCACGGCACCTCGACCGCGCAGACCAGTACGGCCCCGCCCAGCCACCAGACGGCGTCCCGGCCCCGCGTCCACGTGTCGCCGCGCCGCCGCAGCCGCCCGGCGGCGTACGTGTACAGCGCGCCGCACAGGGCGACGGCGACGACGGTCATGACCGGGTGCGCGGAAGCCCGTACGCCTTGGCCCGGACGCGGCGCGCCCGCCACCACAGCACGGATCCGGCGGCCAGGAAGAGCACGGCGACGATGTTCCAGGTCCAGTCGTACGGCGCCGGGTCGACGTCGTAGCGGATCTGGTGCAGGCGCAGCACCTTGTGCTGGATCGTCCCGTCGTACAGCTGGAAGCCGCCGATGCCGAGGCAGACCCCCGACCACCAGGCGGACCGCCGCACGCCGTTGCGGCGCCGCAGGTCGGCGTAGAGGAACAGCCCCGCCACGGTCGCCAGCCAGCTGCCCGCGTGGAAGAACCCGTCGGAGACCAGACCCACGTCGGTGGTCGACCGGTCGTAGAAGTGGTGCCAGTGCAGCAGCTGGTGGAAGACGGCCTCGTCCACGAAGGCCGCGAAGCCGACACCGACCAGCAGCCCGCTGACCAGCGAACGGCCAAGGACACCGTGGAGCCGCACGGGGGCGTAGGTCACCAGCACTCCTGGAAGCCGGGGTGGGCGGACGGCGGGGCCGCCGCCGGGTACCCCGCCGGCCGCCGCCGAAACCCGGCGCTGCCTGGTCCCGTCCCGGGGCTGCTCACCTCGTCGTCCTGCTCGGCCTGATGCGCAGGGGGCCGCGTCGTACCCGCGTGTCCACGGAAGAGGGCGAGGCCCGAAGAGCTCGCCCTCTCCTCAGTGGTACCCGCGTCAGGGCCACACCAGGCAGTACGGCTGGTGCCCCGCCTCGTGCAGCCGGTGCGAGAAGTCCTGCCACTCGTGCAGCAGTTGGTAGACGTTGAACGCGTCCCGGGGGCCGCCGCGGTCCGGGACCGTGGACCAGATGAAGGCCGCCGCGCCGACCGCCTCCTCGCCGATGCCGCGCAGCGGGTCGACGACCGTCATCGGGAGCTTCACGACCGCGTAGTCGGGGTGCAGGACCACCAGCTCCAGCGGGGGCACCTTGTGCAGCGGCACGCCCTCGATGCCGGTCAGCACCATGGCCGCCATCGTCTCCGGCTTGATCTTGGTGAACATGCCGTTCATGCCGAGCTCGTCGCCGCCGAGTTCCTCGGGGCGCATCGAGATCGGGACGCGGGCCGCCGTGGCGCCGTCCGGCGCGCCGAAGTACTTGTACGTCACCCCCACCCGGCCACCATTCCCGCCCCCGGCCCGGAGCCGGTCGGCGACGCGGTCCATGGGGTCGATGCGGTCGGTGCGGTCCGCTCGGCCCTTCCGGTCCGCGCGACTCTTCCTGCGGGGCTGGTCCTTGCGATCCATACGGTCCATACCGTCCATACGGCCCGCACGGTCGATTCGCTCAGGACGCCCGGGATCAGGGGCGTCCTGCCGGGAGGTGTCCTGCCGGGGGGCGGGGGGACGGGGCGGAGTGACGGGACCCTGGGGAGCAGCGGAGCCCGGTGGGGCCGTGGGGCCCTGCGGGTCCGGTGCGCCCTGGGAACCAGGCGGTCCCGGCCATCCCTGGGGGCCCGGCGATCCATGACGTGCCTCGCCTCGTGTCTCTGTCGGTTCCTCCGCCTCGCGCCGGTGCCTGCCACGCCGGGCACGCCGGGGACCGAGGTCATCGGTCCCCTCGCCCAGTCCGCCACCGCGATGCATATCTCCACCCGACTGCTTTTCTAGGACGCGGGGCCCCCGCCGCGCAACCCGATCATCGTGTCAGTTGACCTCCCCCACGGTCGCACGCCGAAACGTACGGGGAAACACCAGTCCGCAGGATCCTCGCAGCCTCTGACACCATGGCTTGTGTGAGCTATCCGTTCGATGCCCCAGTTTCGCAGAATCTCTTCGAGCGCGCGGCGGCCGTCACGCCCGGCGGCGTGAACTCTCCGGTGCGCGCTTTCGGTGCCGTGGGCGGTACGCCCCGGTTCATGGTGTCCGGTACCGGTCCCTGGCTGACCGACGCCGACGGACGGGAGTACGTCGACCTCGTCTGCTCGTGGGGACCCATGATCCTCGGTCACTCGCGCCCCGAGGTCGTCGCCGCCGTGCAGGAGGCCGTCACGCGCGGCACCTCGTTCGGTACGCCCGCCGAGGGCGAGGTGGCCCTCGCCGAGGAAATGGTCGCCCGCGTCGAGCCGCTCGAGCAGGTGCGGCTCGTTTCGAGCGGTACCGAGGCCACCATGTCCGCCATCCGGCTGGCCCGCGGGTTCACCCGGCGCGCCAAGGTGATCAAGTTCGCCGGGTGCTACCACGGCCACGTCGACGCGCTGCTCGCGTCGGCCGGCAGCGGGGTCGCCACCTTCGCGCTGCCGGACACGCCGGGCGTCACCGGAGCCCAGGCCGGCGACACCATCGTGCTGCCGTACAACGACCTCGACGCCGTACGCGCCGCCTTCGCCGCCCACCCCGGCGAGATCGCCTGCGTGATCACCGAGGCCTCGCCCGGCAACATGGGCGTCGTCCCGCCGCTGCCCGGCTTCAACCAGGGCCTCAAGGACGTGTGCGCGGAGAACGGCGCGCTCTACATCTCCGACGAGGTGATGACGGGCTTCCGGACCAGCCGCGCCGGGTGGTTCGGGGTCGACGGGGTCCGCCCCGACCTGATGACCTTCGGCAAGGTGATGGGCGGCGGCTTCCCGGCCGCGGCCTTCGGCGGCCGCGCCGACGTGATGGCCCACCTCGCCCCCGCCGGGCCCGTCTACCAGGCGGGCACGCTCTCCGGAAACCCGGTCGCCACCGCCGCCGGGCTCGCCCAGCTGCGGCTGCTCGACGACACCGCGTACGCCACGCTGGGCGCCGTGTCGGAGCAGATCCAGGCGCTGGTCTCGGCGGCGCTCACCAAGGAGGGTGTCGCGCACACGCTGCAGACCGCCTCCAACATGTTCTCCGTCTTCTTCACCGACCGCCCCGTGCGGAACTACGACGACGCCAAGGCGCAGGACACCTTCCGCTTCAACGCCTTCTTCCACTCGATGCTGTCGCAGGGCGTGTACCTGCCGCCGTCGTCGTTCGAGGTGTGGTTCGTCTCCACGGCCCACGACGAGCGGGCCGTACAGCGGATCGCCGACGCCCTCCCGGCGGCGGCCCGAGCGGCGGCGGAGGCCACGGCAGCATGAGTGACATCACGGTCGTCCACCTGATGCGGCACGGCGAGGTCGCCAACCCCGACGGCATCCTCTACGGGCGGCTCCCCGGCTACCACCTCTCCGACCTCGGGCTCCGCATGGCCGAGCGGGTCGCCGAGCACCTGACCCCCAGGGACATCACGTACGTCGTGGCGTCCCCGCTGGAGCGCGCGCAGGAGACGGCGACCCCGATCGCCAAGGCGCACGCCCTCGACCTCGCGACCGACGAACGGCTGATCGAGGCCGACAACGTCTTCCAGGGCAAGACCTTCGGGGTCGGCGACGGCGCGCTGCGGCGGCCCGACAACTGGCGGCACCTCACCAACCCGTTCCGCCCGTCCTGGGGCGAGCCGTACGCCGACCAGGTCATACGGATGCTGGCCGCGCTGGACGCGGCGAAGGACGCGGCGCGGGGGCACGAGGCCGTGCTGGTCAGCCACCAGCTCCCGATCTGGACCGTGCGGTCGCACGTCGAGCGCCGGCGGCTGTGGCACGACCCGCGCCGGCGGCAGTGCACGCTCGCGTCGCTGACCACCTTCACGTACCAGGACGACAAGATCGTGTCCGTGGGGTACAGCGAGCCCGCGCGTGATCTGGTGCCGGCGCACCTGCTGGCGGGGGCGAAGCCGGTGAAGGGGAAGGGGAAGGCCTTCGGCGCCTGAGTGGCGCCTGGGTACCTACGGCCCCGCCCCCGGCGCACGCCTCGTCACAAAGCGTACACAAGCGGTATCTAGGCGTTTCTCTGTAAAGATCGGGAAATAATCCCCCCGTTGGCGGAACTCCGTCCCCCCTGGCGCCCTCTCACACGGTGTCCTTCAGCCAGGAGGGACGTCGTCGACCAAGGGGGAAGCGATGCGTCATGTCAGCCGCAGGGGAGTGCTGGGGCTCGGCGCCGGTGCCGTCACCGCGCTCGGGCTCGCCGGGTGCGGTACCGCGGTGCGGGACCGGCAGCACGAGCCCGGGGGAGCAGCCGGAGCCGGGTCCGGAAACGGGGACGCGGGGAGCGGGAGCCCCGGCGCGCCCGAGGTGAAGCCGCTCGGTGACGGGTCCACCGCCGACACCGGTGCCCAGCCGAAGCAGCCCGGGAAGCCCAGACCGCTGGAGCCCGGCGAGACGCCGCCGCAGTTCGTGGTGTTCTCCTGGGACGGGGCCGGGGACGTCGGCAACGGCCTGTTCGAGCGCTTCCTGAAGGCGTCCGAGGACCACGGCGCCCACATGACGTTCTTCCTGTCGGGGCTGTACCTGCTGCCCGAGTCGAAGAAGCGCCTGTACCAGCCGCCGAACAACGCGCCCGGTGCCTCCGACATCGGCTACCTCACCGACGACCACATCAGGACGACGCTGAAGAACCTGCGCCGGGCCTGGCTCGACGGCCACGAGATAGGCACCCACTTCAACGGCCACTTCTGCGGCGAGGGTTCCGGCTCGGTCGCCCACTGGACGCCGAAGCAGTGGCGCAGCGAGATAGACCAGGCCAAGTCGTTCGTGCGGGAGTGGCGCACGAACACGGGCTGGACCGACCTCGACCCGCTGCCCTTCGACTACGACCGGGAACTCGTCGGCGGCCGCACCCCGTGCCTCCTCGGGCAGGAGAACCTACTGCCCACCGCGCGCGAGCTGGGCTGGCGCTACGACGCCTCCTCGCCCGGCGGGCTCCAGGTGTGGCCGGACAGGAAGCAGGGGGTGTGGGACCTCCCGCTGCAGGCCGTGCCGTTCCCCGGGCGCTCCTTCGAGGTGCTCTCGATGGACTACAACATGCTCGCCAACCAGTCCCTGAACTCCACCAAGGCCCCGCCCGCCAACTACCCGGCCTGGCGCGAACAGGCCGCCGGGGCCTACATCGCCGGCTTCCGGCGGGCGTACGAGACCAACCGGGCGCCCTTCTTCATAGGCAACCACTTCGAGGAGTGGAACGGCGGCATCTACATGGACGCCGTGGAGGAGGCGCTCCAGCACATCGCCCGGGAGCGGGACACGGGAGCCGACGTGCGGATGGTCTCGTTCCGGCAGTTCACCGACTGGCTCGACGTCCAGCGGGAGGACGTGCTCACCAGGCTGCGGTCGCTGGGGGTCGGGCAGGAGCCGGCCGGCGGCTGGAAGCGGTTCCTCGCCGCGACCGGCACCCGGACCGCGACCGGGGAGAAGGCGGCCTGAGAGAAAGGTTCCGTCCCGAGCGTCCCGAGGGGGGTGCGGAAGATCCCCTAAACGGGCATGCGAAACTTTTCACATGAGTGCCGCCAGCAGTGCCCGCGCTCCGCAGCGCGAGAACCGCACCCGTGTGACCCGTACGCGTGCGACCCGTACGCGTGTGATGCGTACCGGTACGACCCGTACGCGCCGCGGCCGCGCCGCCCTGCTCGCGGCCGGGGCCGCCGTGCTGGCGCTCGCCGTCTCCGCGTGCAGCTCCGGGGGAACCTCGGGGGGTGGCGGCGGCACCGGCTTCGTCACCAGCTCCGAGGGCATCGCCACGGTGGAGAAGGGGGAGCGCACCGCCGCTCCCGACCTCTCCGGGGAAACCCTGGAGGGCGAGCAGCTCGACGTCTTCTCCCAGTACAAGGGCAAGATCGTCGTGCTGAACGTGTGGGGTTCCTGGTGCGCGCCGTGCCGCGCCGAGGCCCCCAACCTCGTCACCGTCTCCGAGGACCTCGCCGACCAGGGCGTGCAGTTCGTCGGCATCAACACCCGCGACACCAGCACCAACCCGGCGATCGCCTTCGAGAAGGAGTACGAGGTCACCTTCCCGAGCCTGTACGACCCGACCGGCAAGCTGATGCTGCGCTTCGAGAAGGGCACGCTCAACCCGCAGGCGATCCCCTCCACGCTGGTCATCGACCGGGACGGCAAGGTCGCCGCGCGCTCCCTCCAGGCGCTGAGCGAGGCCAAGCTGCGCAAGATGATCGACCCGGTCCTCGCGGAGAAGTGACGTGACCGCAGCGACCACCCTGGCCGCGCTCACGGACCAGAACCAGACGGTGATGAGCGGCGCCCTGCTGCTCGCCCTGCCGGTCGCCCTGCTCGGCGGCCTCGTCTCCTTCTTCTCCCCGTGCGTCCTGCCGCTCGTCCCCGGCTACCTGTCGTACGTCACCGGCGTCACCGGCACCGACCTGGCGGAGACCCGGCGCGGGCGGATGGCCCTCGGCGCCTCCCTCTTCGTGCTCGGCTTCACCGCCGTGTTCGTCTCCGGCGGAGCGTTGTTCGGCTACTTCGGCTCGACGCTCCAGGAGTACCAGTCCGTCCTGTCGAAGGTGCTCGGGATCCTCATGATCCTCATGGGTGTCTTCTTCATGGGGCTGATGCCCTGGCTCACCCAGCGGGAGTTCCGCTTCCACAAGAAGCCCGCGACGGGCCTGGTCGGCGCGCCCCTGCTCGGCGCGCTGTTCGGGATCGGCTGGACGCCCTGCATCGGCCCGACCCTCGCCTCCGTGCTGGCGCTCTCCTCCAGCGAGGCGAGTGCCGGTCGTGGCGCGCTGCTCACGGTCGCGTACTGTCTGGGCCTGGGCGTGCCCTTCGTCCTCACCGCGGTCGCCCTGCGCAAGGCGCTCGGCGCCTTCGGCTGGGTCAAGCGGCACTACGTGTGGGTGCTGCGCATCGGGGGCGTCATGATGATCGCGACCGGACTGCTCCTGCTGACCGGGGCGTGGGACCGCCTCGTACAGGAGATGCAGGTCTGGTCGAACGGCTTCACGGTGGGGATCTGATCCATGAGTACCACTGACACCGGCAGGTCCGGCAAGGCTGCCAAGGGCACGGAAGCGTCCACCGACGACCTCGGGGCCGCCGGGTCCCAGCTCTCCACCGCGCCCCGCGAGGACGCGCCGAACCTGCCCTCGCTGGGCCTCATCGGCTGGGCCCGCTGGTTCTGGCGGCAGCTGACCTCGATGCGGGTCGCGCTGCTGCTGCTCTTCCTGCTGTCCCTCGCGGCGATCCCGGGTTCGCTGATCCCGCAGTCGGGCCAGGACGAGACCAAGGTCGCCGCCTTCATGGAGCGGCACGGGACCCTCGGGCCGATCTACGACAAGCTCGGCATGTTCCACGTGTACAGCTCGGTGTGGTTCTCGGCGATCTACATCCTGCTGTTCATCTCGCTCATCGGCTGCATCGTGCCGCGCACCTGGCAGTTCGTGGGCCAGCTGCGCAGCCGCCCGCCGGGCGCCCCGAAGCGCCTGACGCGGCTGCCCGCGTACACCACCTGGCGCACCGCGGCCGAGCCGGAGCAGGTCCGCGAGATCGCGCTGAAGGCGCTCGGCAAGCGGCGCTACCGCGCCCATTCCCCCGAGCTCTCGGCTTCGCTCGAGCAGGGAGGTGCCCCCACGGGTGCCACCGTCGCCGCCGAGAAGGGCTACCTGCGCGAGGCGGGCAACCTCGTCTTCCACCTCGCGCTGATCGTGATGCTGATCGCCTTCGCCTGGGGTCAGCTCTACAAGTCCGAGGGCAACAAGCTGATCGTCGAGGGCGACGGCTTCGCCAACACGATCACCCAGTACGACGACTTCAAGTCCGGCAACCTGTTCTCCGTCGACCACGACCTGGAGCCCTTCAGCTTCGACCTGGAGGACTTCAAGGGGACCTACGAGCCGACCGGACCCAACCGGGGCACCCCGCGCACGTACGAGGCGGACGTCACCTACAGCGTGGGCGCCGACGGCGCGGAACAGAAGCGGACCATCAAGGTCAACGAGCCGCTGAAGATCGGCGACTCCAAAGTCTACCTGGTCAGCCACGGGTACGCGCCCGTCGTCACCGTCCGGGACGGCAAGGGTGAGGTCGTGTACAGCGGCGCCGTGCCGCTGCTGCCCCAGGACAGCAACGTGACCTCCTCCGGAGCGATCAAGGTGCTGGACGGCTACCGCAACGCCGACGGCGAGCGGGAGCAGCTCGGCTTCAACGCCTTCTTCGTGCCGACCTTCGCGGGCGAGGGACAGGGCACCATGCTGTCCCAGTTCCCCGCCCTGCTGAACCCGCGCCTCGCGCTGAGCGCGTACCACGGCGACATCGGCGTGGACTCGGGCATCGCGCAGAACGTGTACCAGCTCGACACCGACAAGCTGACGGAGTTCGAGGACGCCGACGGCGAGCTGCTCACCGAGCGCCTCGCGCCCGGCGAGACCATGGAGCTCCCGGACGGCGCCGGCTCGATCACCTTCGAGCGGGAGGTCAGCGAGTGGGCCGGCTTCCAGGTCACCGAGCAGCCCGGCAGCGGCTGGGCGCTCGGCGGGGCCATCGCGGCGATCGCGGGCCTGGCCGGCTCCCTGTTCATCCAGCGCCGCCGCGTGTGGGTGCGGGCGGTGCGGGGCGCCGACGGCGTCACGGTCGTCGAGATGGCCGGCCTCGGCCGCAGCGAGTCCGGCAAGCTGCCGGAGGAGCTGGGCGGCCTCGCGGCACTGGTGCACGACGCGGCGCCGACCGCGCCCGAGCCCGCTCCTGAACGCCCCGACCCTTCCGACCCCGACGCCGACCCCACCGAGGAGCCGGGCGCCGACACCTCCACCACCGACTCCGAAGTCGTCTCCGCCGAAGGGGCTGACAAGCAGTGACCCTCGCCGTCACCGACCTGGCCGCCGCGACCGATCTCGCCGCCGCGACCAACGAGAACCTCGCACAGATCAGCAACGTGCTGATCTACTCCGCGATGGCCGTCTACCTGCTGTGCTTCTTCGCGTACATGGCCGAGTGGATCTTCGGCAGCCGCAGCAAGGTGGGCCGTACGGCCGCCGCGCTCACCGCCGACCTGAAGAAGGCGGACGCGCCCGCGGTCACCGTCGAGCAGGGCGGCTCCACCACCGTGCTGGAGCGGCCCAAGGTCGTCGTCCGGGCCGCGGCCGGCGCCCGTGACGTGCCGGACGGACCCGGCGCGCACGGCGGCACCGAGAAGGGCGACCTCTGGGGCCGGATCGCCGTGTCGCTCACCGCGCTCGGCTTCCTCATCGAGTTCGCCGGTGTGCTCACGCGCGCCCTGTCGGTGCAGCGGGCGCCGTGGGGCAACATGTACGAGTTCAACATCACCTTCTCCACCGTCGCCGTGGGCGTGTACCTCGGACTGATGGCGCTGAAGAAGGACGTCCGCTGGCTGGGCCTGCCCCTGGTCACCGTGGTCCTCCTCGACCTCGGTCTCGCCGTCACCGTCCTGTACACCGAGAGCGACCAGCTGGTCCCCGCGCTCCACTCGTACTGGCTGTACATCCACGTCTCGACCGCGATCTTCTGCGGCGCCGTGTTCTACGTGGGCGCGATGGCCACGGTCCTGTACCTGTTCAGGGACAGCTACGAGACCAAGCTGCTGAACGGCGGCACCCCCGGCCGGTTCGCCACGTCCGTCCTGGAGCGGCTGCCCGCCGCGGCCTCCCTCGACAAGTTCTCCTACCGCGTCAACGCCGCCGTCTTCCCGCTGTGGACCTTCACGATCATCGCGGGCGCCATCTGGGCCGGCGACGCCTGGGGCCGCTACTGGGGCTGGGACCCCAAGGAGACCTGGTCGTTCATCACCTGGGTCGCCTACGCCGGCTACCTGCACGCCCGCGCCACGGCCGGCTGGAAGGGCCGCAAGGCCGCGTACATCGCCCTCATCGCCTTCGCCTGCTGGCTGTTCAACTACTACGGCGTCAACATCTTCGTCTCGGGCAAGCACTCCTACTCGGGGGTCTGAGCCGCAGTGTCCTGGAAGAAGGCCGGTTCTCCCGACCCAGGTCGGGGGAGCCGGCCTTCCGCACGTGGTACTCCGCCCCGGTTATGGACTTGCGTGCACGTCGTGTCCCCCTGCTAATGGTCTGCACGCTGTGACGAATCGTGCACGCACACCGCAGGGGGACGCAGATGCAGACGAACGCACCGGCAGGGGAGCCAGGAAGAGATTCCGACAACCGGGCGTGGGGTCCGCCGTCCGGCGCGCCGCCCGCTCCGCCGCAGGCCGCACCGCCGATGCCTGCGACGGCGCCATCGCTCGGCGGCGGCGTCGAGTTGCGGGTCGACAAGCGGCTGCTGTGGGTGGGCCGAGCCGCCTATCCGCTGCACAACATCGCGCGGGTGCACACCTTCACCCTGCATCCCCGGCGCAAGGACGCCACGGTGCGCTTCCTGAAGAACGTGGCCATCACCCTCGCGGTGGCCGTCGCCCTGACGGTCCTCGGCGGTCTGACGTCCATCGCCAGCCGGGACGCGGGGAGCGGCATCGTCACGTTCGTCTGGCTCGGTGCCATCGCCGTGCTGATCTACTCCTTCGTCGAGCTGATGTCCGTCCTCACGGCGCAGTCCCGCTACGTCCTGGCCGTCGAGACGTCGGGTCCCTCCATCGCGATGGTCACCAGCAGGAACCCGCACCAGCTGGACGAACTCGTCGGCACCATCGTCCACGCCATCGAGCATCCCGGGACGGAGTTCGTGGTGAAGGTGGAGAGCCTCGTGATGAACCCGAAGAACTACCACTTCGGGGACAACGTCAACATGTACGGCGGTACGGGCAACGTGGGGGTGGCTCACTGATGAGCGGCGACAGCTACCACTTCGGCGACAACGTGAACATGCACGGCGGCATGGGCAATACCGGCATCGACAAGAGGCACATGATGGCCGCGGACGCCACGGCCGCGTCCGCCGCGCTCCAGGAGGCCGTCCGGGAGCTGCACCGGCTGATCGACGACCTGCACGGCCGGCTTCCGCCCGCCAGCGCCCGGACCCTCGAGGACTCCCTCCCGGCCGTCACCGCGGACGCCGCCGTCCAGCCGCAGGACCGGCACCGCGCCCTGATGGCCATCGCCGGTATCGCCACGACGGTCGGCACGCTCGGCCAGCCGGTGCTCGACGCGGTCAACCGGATCCTCCAACTGCTCGGCGCCCAGTAGCCCGCCCCGGTCGCACCGGCGCACCTCGGCGGCCACACGTTGGGCGCGTACCGACGGTGGAGCAACGGCGCACAGAAGCGGCACGCACCGCTTCCTCCGGACGGCGCCCGCGCGCACTCAAACTTGACTAGTCTGCCGGTATGGCTGAGACGACCACTCCGATGCTCCCGTGCCGGACGATCGCCCCCGTCCTCGACTTCTACCGCGCCCTCGGTTTCGAGGTCGCCTTCGAGCAGAGCACCCCCAACCCGTACGCGGTCGTCGTCCGCGGCGGCGTCGAGCTGCACTTCTTCGGGATGAAGCGGTACGAACCGGCACAGTCGTACAGCACCTGCATCATCGGCACCGACGACGTCGACGCGCTGTACGAGGCTTTCCGAGCCGGCCTGAAAGAGGCTTACGGGAAGGTTCCGACCCGCGGGCTGCCCCGGCTGGGCGCGCTCAAGGACACCTCGCACGGCACGCGCCAGTTCCTGCTGACCGACCCCGGCGGCAACTGCCTGCGCGTCGCACAGCCCCTCGGCGACGACCAGCACCACCGGCCCGCGCCCGAGGGAACCTTCGCCAGGGCCCTGCACCAGGCGGCCCTGTTCGCCGACTCGAAGGACGATCCGAAGGCGGCGGCGCGGGTGCTCGACCGGGTGCTGCGCCTGGAGGGCGAGCGGCCCACGCCCGTGCAGCTGTTCCGGCTCCTGGTGCTGCGCGCGGATGTCGCCGACCGCCTGGACGACGACGGGACGCTGGCGTCCGCGCTGGCGCGGGCCGCGGAGGTGGAGCTGACGGACGAGGAGCGGAAGGCGGTACGGGACGAGCTGGACCGGCTGGAGGTGCTGGGCGCGCGGGCGGAGTGATGGTGAAGTCCACCACATCCACCGCATGCACGCGCGCGGGTCAGTCCTTGGGGTCGTCCTTCTTGTCCTTGCCCTCGTCCCGGTCCTTCACCTGGTCACGGTCCCCGTCCTCGTCCTCGAGCGGGTTCCTGTCCCTGGGCCCGTCCTCGTCCTTCTTCCGCTCGTCGCCGCCCAGGGACTTGAGGAACTCGGGGTTGTCGTCGGGCGCGACCCAGCCGCCCTTGGGCCGGCGCGACGAACCGCCGCCGACACGGCCGGAGGCGTTCGCGCGGTCGCGGCCGACGATCAGCCAGGAGATGGAGCCGACCAGCGGGAACAGCAGGATGAGGATGGCCCACAGGGGCTTGGGGATGTGCTTGACATCCTTCTCCTCCGTGGTGATGCAGTCGATGAACGCGTAGATGCTCAGTGCCAGCGGCACAAGGATCATCAGCACCCGGAGCATGTGTCGGTCCCCTTGCAGTCACGGTCGGAGGCCCGGGGCGGGCGGCGGTCCGGCCCCCCGGTGACACGTCAAGAGTAGTGCGTACCGGATACTGGAACGCATGGCTTATGACGATCTTCGCTCGTTCCTCCGGGCCCTCGATCGCGAGGGCGACCTCAAGCGCATCAAGGTGGAGGTCGATCCCCACCTGGAGATCGGCGAGATCACGGACCGCGTCAACAAGGCCGGCGGCCCCGCCCTGCTCTTCGAGAACGTGCGCGGGTCCGACATGCCGCTCGCCATGAACGTCTTCGGGACCGACCGGCGGATGCTGAAGTCGCTCGGCCTGAAGTCCTACGAGGACATCGGCGACAAGATCGGCGGGCTGCTCAAGCCGGAGCTCCCCAACGGGTTCGTCGGGGTGCGCGAGGCCTTCGGGAAGCTCGGCTCGATGACCCACGTACCGCCGAAGAAGGTCAAGGGCGACGCGCCGGTGCAGGAGGTCGTCCTCCAGGGCGACGACGTGGACCTGGAGAAGCTCCCCGCCCTGTTCACCTGGCCCGAGGACGGCGGCTCCTTCTTCAACCTCGGCCTGACCCACACCAAGGACCCCGACTCGGGCATCCGCAACCTCGGCCTCTACCGCCTCCAGCGCCACGACAAGCGCACCATCGGCATGCACTGGCAGATCCACAAGGACAGCCGGAACCACTACCAGGTCGCCGCGCGCCGGGGCGAGCGCCTCCCGGTCGCGATCGCCTTCGGCTGCCCGCCCGCCGTGACGTACGCCTCCACGGCGCCGCTCCCCGGCGACATCGACGAGTACCTCTTCGCCGGCTTCCTCGCGGGCAAGCGGATCGAGATGGTGGACTGCAAGACGGTCCCGCTCCAGGTCCCGGCCAACGCGGAGGTCGTCCTGGAGGGCTGGCTGGAGCCGGGCGAGATGCTGCCCGAGGGCCCCTTCGGCGACCACACGGGCTTCTACACCCCGCAGGAGCCGTTCCCGGCCCTCACCATCGACTGCATCACCATGCGCAAGCGCCCGCTGCTCCAGTCGATCGTGGTCGGCCGCCCGCCGACGGAGGACGGACCGATGGGCAAGGCGACGGAGCGCTTCTTCCGCCCGCTGCTCAAGATCATCGTCCCGGACATCGTGGACTACCACCTCCCCGAGGCCGGCGGCTTCCACAACTGCGCGATCGTCTCGATCGACAAGAAGTACCCCAAGCACGCGCAGAAGGTGATGCACGCCATCTGGGGCGCCCACATGATGTCGCTGACCAAGCTGATCATCGTGGTGGACTCCGACTGCGACGTCCACGACCTGCACGAGGTGGCCTGGCGGGCGCTCGGCAACACGGACTACGCCCGGGACCTGACCGTGGTCGAGGGCCCGGTCGACCACCTCGACCACGCCTCGTACCAGCAGTTCTGGGGCGGCAAGGCGGGCATCGACGCCACCCGCAAGCTGCCCGAGGAGGGCTACACGCGCGACGGCGGCTGGCCCGAGATGGTGGTGTCGGACCCGGGGACCGCGTCCCTCGTGGACCGGCGCTGGAAGGAGTACGGCCTGTGACCTCGGCATCCGCGGCCCTGCCGCAGCCGGTGGGGCGCACCAAGGCGTTCCTGCGCCTCGTCATGATCGAGCACTCGGTGTTCGCGCTCCCGTTCGCGTACATCGCTGCGCTGACGGCCATGTTCCAGGTGGACGAGAGCATCCACTGGCTGAAGCTGCTCCTCGTCACCGTGGCGATGGTGGGCCTGCGCACCTTCGCGATGGCCGCCAACCGGATCATCGACCGCGAGATCGACGCGCGGAACCCGCGCACGGCCCACCGGGAGCTGGTCACGGGCGCGATGTCGGTTCGTCACGCCTGGACCGGCGCGCTGGTGGCGCTGGTCGTCTTCCTGGCCGCCGCCGCGCTCCTCAACCCGCTCTGCCTGGTCCTGGCCCCCGTCGCGGTGATCCCGATGGTGGTCTACCCCTACGGCAAACGCTTCACGAACTTCCCCCAGGCCATCCTCGGCATCGCCCAGGCCATGGGCCCGATCGGCGGCTGGCTCGCCATCACCGGCGAGTGGTCCTGGGAGGCGGTGATCCTCGGCCTCGCGGTCGGTATCTGGATCGGCGGCTTCGACCTGATCTACGCCTGCCAGGACGTGGAGACCGACCGCGAGGTCGGCGTGAAGTCCGTCCCGGCCCGCTTCGGTATCCCGGCCGCGATCTGGGGCGCCCGCGTCTGCCACACGGTCACCACGGCGCTGTTCGTCTGGTTCGCGCTGGCCACGGACGCGGGCGTGTTCTTCTGGCTGGGCCTGGTCATAGTGGCCGGCGCCTTCGTCTACGAGCACACGATCGTCCGCCCGAACGACCTGTCCCGCCTGAACCGCGCGTTCTTCAGCGTCAACGGGTTCATCGGCATCGCGCTGTTCGTATGTGCGCTGCTGGATCTGCTGGTGCGGGGGCTTACGCCGTAGGCACGGCACGTCGGCATGCGGCAGGCCCGGTATCCGATCGGTCGGGTACCGGGCCTGCGTGTTCCAGTCGGCGGCCTGGGCGCAGAGCACCACCGGCTCGCCGGGGAGGGCGTCGGCGAACCAGTCGAGTGCCGCTGCGCCAGCCTCGGCGGCCCACCCGTAACCCCGTGCTTCCGGCAGTCATGGCGGGCCACCTGGCTCAGAGGCCGCCGTCATGCCGGGCGGACTGCTGCTGACGGCGTCGGCGAGCCGGTCGCGCGTCCGACTGCCAGGGCTGTGTCAGTCGGCGCTTTCATTCCTGTGCGGAGCCCCTGCGGGTGCATCGGGCGTCCCGATGACATAGGTCCCCTTCGCGGGCAGGGTCGCGACCAGTCCTCGTTTGCGGAGTTCGACGATGGCGCGGCGCACCGTTCCGAGGCCTACGCCGTGCAACTGCGTCATGGCTCGCTCACCCGGCAGCGCAGCTCCCTGCGGCAGCTTGCCGGACGCGATGTCGTCGGCGATGGCGTCCGCGAGCTTCACGTACTCGTAGCGCGGCAACTCAATCATGTTCTCAAGGTGCCGCACTCGAACGCGTATCGCATGAGCGGGGCGCAGAATGGCGCGTACGTACGCGGTGGGTAGGAGAGGGTCGCGGGGGTACGCAGTTGTCGGTATCGTCGCTCACGACAAAGCCCCGGCGAGGCGGTCCAGGCCTCCCGGGGCGCGGCCAACGCTGAACGGAGCGTCGACATGCCCCACCTTATCCACCGAGCTGTCCGCTGGCTGAGTCTCGTGCTAGCCCCCGGAACCGGAAAGCATCGCTCGGGCGCCCGCCCCGCCTGGCAGCCGCACCCCACGCCTTTCGCCGCCGCGCCGGTCTCACCCCTCCCCACCCACCGCTCCCCTCACGGCCTCGACCACCCCCTCGACGGCACCGAAAGCCGACTCGTCCGCCCCTACCTCGCCGCCCACGAACAGGAGTGCGCCCGACAGCGGCACCGCCGCATCGCCCTCGTACTCGCCGCCGACTTCGGGATCGACCTCGACCAGCATCTGGTCGGTATGGGCGAGGTGGCCGCGTAATGGACGAACAGCGCACCACCCTCCGCCTCCTGCCCTGGTCTTCCCCGGAGGGCAAGCCCTGCTACCTGTCGTCTGACAGTGAAGGCGGGTACCTCTCCCGGCTCGCCGACGTGACGGAGGCCCGGCAGCTGAGAGCAGGCGTGGAAGCCCTCGCGCGCGCCCGCCAGGTGTTGGGCGACCCCATGTCCCCGTACGCCGAAGTGCAGTACACGGCGATCCGGCTCAGCGAGTGCCTCGCCGACGTCCTGCGCGTCGCCGGCTCCCGCGGCCTGCGCCTTCCTGCCCCGCCGGGCAGCCAGAACTGTTCGCCCGGGTGGGTCAGCCCGTCGCATACGAAGCGTGGAGTATTCCGAAGATCGCCGGCACAGTGCGGCACCCCCCGGGAACACGACCGACAGGGCTTACTCAGTACTCGGCTGCCTGGGAGGCGTCGGAAGCAGCGGCTCCTGGTATCGGAAGGAGTTCGGACGTGACAGTCGCACTCCTGGCCATGGGGACGGGCGTCAAGGGCAGTCCGCCGGCCACCGCTCGCATCGGAGTTGTCGTGGTGGCTGTGGCCACTTGGGCCTTCTTCCGGGATCAGAAGCGGCGCAAGAAGGACTGGCTGATCATTACGGAGTGAGGTTCGAAGCTGGGCTCGACAAGTGCGCGTTCTCCTGATGGTGGGCGGTGAGCTTCACGCTGCTGAGGCGCCAGCCGTCCACGTCCGGATCGCTTCGTTGTCGTGGAAGCCGACGACCAGCCAGCGATCGGCCCCCTTGTCCGCCAGGTCGTCCGGGACCCAGTGCTCGGCGCGCACGTGCGCGTGGATCGGCGCACGGTCGGCGTCGATATCGCCTTCCTTCAACGGGATCGAGATCGGTGGCTCGCCGCGAGGATCCTGTCCATCAGCCGGTCGGGCAGATGACGGGCGAGAGGGATGACGAACGCGGCGTCCTTGCCGAGCGTGTACCGGGTGCGCGGGCGGGTTGTGGTGGTCGCCTTGGCGATTGCCTTTCCGGCCTTCTCGGCCGTTACGGCGCGTTCGAGGAACGCCGTGTTCCTGGCCACCGTTGTTTCGATGAGATCGCCGTAGAGGTGCTGCTGCTCGGTGCTCATCCCGTCGGCCAGCCGGAGCGAGATGCTTCCGCTGTGGGCGGCCATGTCGGTCTTGACGCCGCCGGGCTGGACGACCACCACCTGGACGCCCTGCCGGGCGACCTCTCGGCGCAGTGAGTCGCTGGCTGCTTCGAGCGCCGACTTCGTGCCCGCGTACGCACCGAAGATCGGCAGCGCGGCTTCTCCCCCCACGGAGCTGATGTTGACGATCCTGCCCCGGCTCCGCCGCAGGAACGGCAGGAGCTGTTGGATGACGGCGATGTGCCCGAACAGGTTGGTCTCGAACTGCTCGCGCCACAGGGACAGGGGGAGGACCTCGACGGGTGCGTTGACCTCGATGCCGGCGTTGTTGACCAGAGCACGCAGCGGTCGTTGCTCGCGGTCGTCGGCGATTCGTCGAGCGAGGGCTTCGATGTGCTCGGGCACGGTGATGTCGAGGGTGACCGGTTCGATGTTCCCGGTCCGGACGGCATCGGCCTCGCTGTCGGTGCGTACTCCGGCCAGGACGTGGTAGCCCATCGAGGCGAGTTCGAGGGCCGTCGCGGCCCCGATGCCTGTCGAGGCCCCGGAGACGACGATGAGCTCATTCTTCTGCTTCTTCTGCGCGGGCGCGGGGAGCACAGTCGGCGGTCCTTTCATGAGGCGTTCGCGGCCTGGAAGGGGAAGGTGACGCCGGTCAGGTCCTCCGAGACCGTCCACAATCGGTGTGCCGTGCGGTTGTCGCGCGCCCTGGCCGCGCGTTCGACCAGTTTCGGTGCGCCGCGCAGACCGAAGAGTTTCCCCGGCCCCGCGTAACTGCCGCCGGGTACGTCCGCGGTGGCGGCATACAGGGTGGGAAGGGCACCGTCCTCGGCGCTCTGCGCGACGAGGGCCGTGAGACACGGCTCGATGCGGAATCCCAGGGACGGCTTCTCTTCCGCTCTCATCAGGCTGGTGGTCGAGATCCCTGGATGCGCGGCGGTCGAAACGACCTCTGTTCCTGCGGCGGGGAGTCGCCGCTGGAGTTCGTCGGCGAACAAGCGGGCGGTGACGCGGCCGATTCCGCTGTTCGCGCCGGTGACGACGACGGTTCGGTTCGCCATGTGCGGGATGTCCGCGGCGGATGAACGAAGCATGGGTGAAGAGTAGTCACTGACTACATTGTAGTCAATGTAAACATTGACCTGAGTAGGCTGGGACCCATGCCTGAACGCGCTGAGCAGCGGTCCTACCACCACGGGGACCTTCGCAGTGAACTCCTCCGTGCCGCCGAGCGCAGACTGCAGACACACGGGGCCGATCAACTGTCACTGCGAGACCTGGCGCGAGAGGTCGGCGTCAGCCACGCCGCGCCGCGACGGCACTTCGCGGACCGCCGTGCGCTGCTCAGCGCTCTCGCGGAGTCGGGATTCTCCCGCCTGGACGCGACACTGCGCGTCGCCGTGGCCGAGGCCGGTGACAAGGGCGATATAGCCGCACGCCTGCGCGCCGCCGTGACGGCCTACGCCCGTTTCGCGACGGAGAACGCCGCACTGAACGACCTGATGAACTCGAGCAAGCACCATCCGGGCGCGCCCTCGGTCACGGAGGCCGCCGCAGCCGCGTTCGGTCAGATCATCGAACTGATGGAGGAGGGCCAGGTCCAGGGGCTGCTGGCGGAGGGTGACTGCGAGGATGTGGGACTCATCCTTTACGCCACCGCCCTGGGCATCACGGCCATGGTCAACAGCGGGCTGGTCGCCTCGGAACGGCTTGACGGGCTCGTCCAGGACGCGGTGTCACAGTTCCTGCGCGGAGCCGCCCCCGTGCGCCCCGGCGAAAGCCGCGCGACTGCCGGCACCCCTGACTGATGTTTCAGTGTCACTGGTCACTGAAGGATCTCGTACCTGATGATCCATGGGGCCGTTTCGCCCCGCTGGCGCTCGGCGCACCGTGCCCCGCGGGGCCTCTGGTGCCCCGGTGCCGAGCCGGGCCGTCGAGGCGCATGTGACACAGTCTCCGCATGGTGTGGAACGGCGAGGACTACCAGGCCCGGTTCGACCGCATAGCCGCCGAGGGCGGGGACGTGCACGGTGAGGCCGCGCTGGTGCGCTCCTTCCGGCCCGCCACCGTCCTCGACGCGGGATGCGGGACCGGCCGGGTCGCGATCGAGCTGGCCCGGCACGGGATCGCCGTGGTGGGAGTGGACGTCGACGGGTCGATGCTCGAGACCGCCCGGCGCCTGGCCCCCGGCATCCCCTGGCACCGTCGAGACCTGGTCGGCCTCGATCTGGGGATGTCGTTCGACGTCGTGGTGATGGCGGGCAACGTCCCCCTGTTCACCCCGCCGGGCACGGAACCGGCCCTGGTGGCGGGAGTGGCGAAGCACGTCCGGCCGGGCGGCCGGCTCGTGGCGGGCTTCTCCCTGGACCGTGGGTACGCGCTGGACGACTACGACGCGCAGTGCGGTGCGGCGGGGCTCGTCCCCGAGGCCAGGTTCGCGACCTGGTCCGGAGAGCCCTACGCGGACGGTGCGTACGCCGTGTCCGTACACCGCAAGCCCTGAGGGTCTACGACACCCGCGCGACCGCTCCCACCTCCAGGGCCGCCCAGACGGCGCCGTCCGGGCCCACGGTGACGCCGTGCGGTTCGGCCGACGGGGTCGGGAGGTCGTACTCGGTGACGTCGCCGTTCGCGGTGATGCGCCCGATGCGATTGGCCCCCCACTCGGTGAACCAGCAGTCCCCGGGGCCGGTCGCGACGATGGCGTGGGGCCTCGCCGTGCGGTCGGGGAGCGGGAACTCCTCGATCTCCCCGGTCACCGAGATCCTGCCGACCTGGCCCGCCGCGATCTCGACGAACCACAGGGCGGTGCCGTCACTGGTGATGCCCACGGGGGCGGCGCCGGGGGTGGGCAGCGGGTACAGGACGGTGTCGCCGTCGGTGGTCATGCGGCCGATCGCGTTCGCCTGGTTCAGGGTGAACCACAGGGCTCCGTCGGGGCCCGTGGTGATCGCCGAGGGGAAGGCGCCCGTGACGGGCAGCTCGAACTCGGTGACCTTCCCCTCGCCGGTGACGCGGCCGATCCGGTCGGTGTTCATCTGGGTGAACCACAGCGCACCGTCCGGGCCGGCGGTGATGCCGTAGGGGCCGCTGTCGGGCGTCGGGATGTCGAACGCCGTCGCCCCGCCCGCCGTGGTGATGCGGCCGATCCGATGGTCCTGGTACCGGGTGAACCACAGGGCCCCGTCGGGCCCCGGGGTGATCACCGTGGGGCCGCACGAGGGTGAGTCCAAGGGGTACTCCGTGCAGTCACCGTCGAGGGTGAGCCGCGCGATACGGCCACTGTGCACGAGGGTGATCCACAGGGCACCGTCGGGGCCGGTCGTGATGCCGTAGGGGCCGGCGTTCTCGTCCGCCACGGGGAGGGGGAGCTGTGTTGCGGTCATCCGGGCACCCTGTCGACGAGCAGACGGCGGAGCAACCGCTTTTCCCGGCAGCGGCAGCGGCAGCGTCGGCGGCGTCAACGGACGCATGAGCGATGCCCCGTTCGTGTGTGCGCAGCCGAACCGCCCCGTTCATGGCCCGGGTACGTGAGTACGGTGCCGCCTACCATCGAGGGCAGGACCTCAGGAGGCCACCGTGACCGTCTCGGACCTTGACCGCCTGCACTCGCAGCTCAGCAGGCTGGAGGACATGTTCCCCGGCTATCTGACGGAGATTGTCGAGGGCAGCATCATGATGAGTTCGGTCAAGCCGCATCATGCCGAGACCATTCGGCTGGTGTGGAACGCTCTTCGGGAGCAGGTGGCCGACGAGTGGGGTTTCACCAGCGACGTTGCTTTCCCCTTCCACGAGGACAACGAGTTCTGCCCGGACCTGGCGGTCATCCCCGCTGCGGAGGTGGCGAAGAACAACGGCGCCTATGCGCCGGATCTGATCGAACTCGTCGTGGAAGTCGTCTCCCAGGGCAGCATTCGCCGTGACTACGAGCTGAAACCCCGCTGGTACGCCTCCCGGGGCATCCCCAACTACCTGATCCTCGACCCGCTCAAGGGCCACGTCGTCACCCTCTGGAACCCCGGCCCCGACGGCTACCTCGGCCGTGACACCGTCCCCTACGGCTCCGCGGACTCCGAACTGATCATCGACTCCCCCCTGGGCAAGCTGCGCCTGGACACCGGGCAGTTCCCCGTCGACCCGACCGTCGACCCGAAGGCCCCCCACCGGTCCTGAGCCCGCCGCACCGCGCCGGTAGGCTCACGTACGTGAACGCAGGGGAATCGCAGCGTCGGCCTTGGATCGTGGGGGTCTCGGGCGCGTCCGGTACGCCGTATGCCGCTGCGGTGCTGCGCGGGCTGCTCGATGCGGGTGAGAGCGTCGACCTGGTCGTCAGCCGGGCCTCGCGGCTCACGCTGCTCGACGAGACGGGGATCTCGTACCGCGACGCGCACTGGCGTGACGATCTACGCGAGTGGCTCGGGCGCGGGGCCGACGGGAAGCCGGGTACCTTCAAGGACCTGCGGCTCGACGACGTACGGCACTGGAGCGCCGGCGATCTCGCCGCCGGGCCGTCCTCCGGGTCGTACCCCGCCAAGGGCATGCTGATCGTCCCCGCGTCCACCGCCTGTGTCGCCGGGGTCGCCCTCGGGCTCAGCAAGGACCTGCTGCAGCGCACCGCGAGCGTCACCCTCAAGGAACGGCGCCCGCTCGTCGTCTCCGTACGGGAGACCCCCCTGAGCGGGCAGACCCTCAAGCAGCTCGTCGCCCTCGACGAGGCGGGGGCCGTGGTGCTGCCCGCCTCACCGGCGTTCTACGCGGGCGCCACCCACATCCAGGACCTGGTCGACTTCGTCGCCGGGCGGGTGCTGGACGCGGCGGGCGTCACGCACGGGCTGTACCGGCGATGGCGCGGTGAGCTCGGCGGGGGCTCCCGCACGGACTGAACCAGCACGCAGAGCACGACCAGAGAACCCCAGAACTTCAGAACTTCCAGCGGAAGGCAACCGATCGCCATGGACGCGGTGGACAGGCAGCTCATCCAGGCCCTCAGGGAGAACGGCCGCGCCTCCTACGCGGAGCTGGGCCGCCTCGTCGGCCTCTCCGGCCCCAGCGTGACCGATCGCATCAACCGGCTGGAGGCGGCCGGGGTCATCACCGGTTACCGCGCCACCGTCGACGCCGCCTCGCTCGGCCTCGGCGTGACCGCGCTGATCGGCATCTCGCTCTCCGACGCGGTCGACCACCAGGACGTGGCGCAGCGGCTGAAGGACCTGCACGAGATCGAGGACTGCTGGTTCATCGCCGGCGACGACTCGTACATGCTCAAGGTGCGGGTGTCGGACGTGGACGGGCTGGAGAGGACCATCCGGCGACTGTCCGGGACGAAGGGCGTGTCCCGCACCCGGACCACCGTCGTGCTCTCCACGAAGTGGGAGAACCGGGTGGGGGAGCTGCCCGACGAGGAGCAGCAGTAGGGGAGCCGCGGGCGGGGAGTACGGTGGGGAAGTCTGTTCTAGGAGAGGTGTGGGCATGGACGTCGGGCTCAAGCGCGAGCTGGAGGACAAGGTCAGGGCCGGTGAGCGGCTGACCCGTGAGGACGGCATCGCGCTGTACGAGTCGGACGACCTGGCCTGGCTCGGCGGCCTCGCCCACGAGGTGCGCACGCGCAAGAACGGCGATGTTGTTCATTTCAATGTCAACCGGCATCTGAACATGACCAACGTGTGCACGGCCTCGTGCGCCTACTGCTCCTTCCAGCGCAAGCCGGGTGAGAAGGACGCGTACACGATGCGCATCGAGGAGGCCGTCCGCCTCGCCAAGGCGATGGAGGGCGAGAACCTCACCGAGCTGCACATCGTCAACGGGCTGCACCCCAACCTGCCGTGGCGGTACTACCCGCGCTCCCTGCGCGAGCTGAAGGCCGCCCTGCCGGAGGTGTCGCTGAAGGCGTTCACGGCGACGGAGATCCACCACTTCGAGACGATCTCCGGGATGAGCGCCTCGGAGATCCTCGACGAGCTGATCGACGCGGGCCTGGAGTCCCTGACCGGCGGCGGTGCCGAGATCTTCGACTGGGAGGTCCGGCAGCACATCGTGGACCACCGCACCCACTGGGAGGACTGGTCCCGCATCCACCGGCTGGCGCACGAGAAGGGGCTCAAGACCCCGTGCACCATGCTCTACGGGCACATCGAGGAGCCGCGTCACCGCGTGGACCACGTGCTGCGGCTGCGTGAGCTGCAGGACGAGACGAACGGCTTCCAGGTCTTCATCCCGCTGCGCTACCAGCACGACTTCGTGGACATGAAGGACGGGAAGGTCCGCAACCGTCTCCAGGCGCGGACACAGATGGCGACCGGGGCCGAGGCGCTGAAGACCTTCGCCGTGTCCCGGCTGCTCTTCGACAACGTGCCGCACGTCAAGGTCTTCTGGGTCATGCACGGCGTGCAGACCGCCCAGCTGGCGCTCCAGCACGGCGCCGACGACATGGACGGCTCGGTCGTCGAGTACAAGATCACGCATGACGCGGACAACTACGGCACGCCGAACAAGCTGACCCGTGACGACCTGCTGGAGCTGATCCGGGACGCCGGCTTCCGGCCGGTGGAGCGGAACACCCGCTACGAGATCATCCGCGAGTACGACGGCCCGGACCCGGCCCGCCGGGAGTCGCCGCAGCCGATGCGGGTCTGAGTCCCTTCCGTACTCGGCTCAGCAGCCGTTCCAGCAGGTGGGCGCCATTTGTTGAGGACCGTACGTAATGCGTACGGTCCTCTTATGACCCTTACGTATCAGGTGGACCCGCCCGTCACACCCGCCCTGCGGGACGGCATCCTCCGGCTGTGGACCGACGTGTCCAACGCCGGTGGCTCCGTGGGGTTCGTGCCGCCGGTCACGCCGGAGGTGATCCGGCCCGAGCTGGTGAAGCACTTCGTGGCCATGGCCGAGGGGCGGGCCCGGCTGCTCGCCGGGTTCGACGCGGACGGGAACGTCGCCGCCACCGCGTTCCTCACCTTCAACACGCACCGCCTGATGACGCACTGGCTGTGGCTCTACACCGTGATGGTGCACCCGGACCACCAGGGCAAGGGGTACGGGCGGGAGCTGCTCGCGGCGGCGGCGGACGCCGCGCGGGACGTCGGGGGGATCGAGGCGATCCGGCTCACCTGCCGGGGCGGGCTCGGCCTGGAGCGGTTCTACGAGTCCTGCGGCTACAAGGAGGTCGGGCGGGTGCCCGGCGCGATACGGGTCGCACCCGGGGACGACCGGGACGACGTCCACCTGCTGCTGCCGCTCGGCTGAACCGGGCCCGGCCCCCCTGCAAGATCGCGGTGCCGCCGTGGTTCACTGGGTGGTGCCCCTTTCGCAAGGTCTTGGTCGGGAACGGAAGAGTGGGTTGAGATGCTCCGCTACACACTGATGCGCCTCGGTATCTTCGTGGGCTGCTTCGTGGTCGTCTGGGGTCTCGTCTACTCCGGGATCGTGCCCCGTGGCCTCGGCGACTCCAACGGCATCTGGGTGCTCCTGCTGGCCCTGGTGATCTCCGCGCCGATCAGCTTCGTGGTGCTGCGCAAGGAGCGCGACCGGGCCTCCGAGCAGATCGTCCGGCGCGTCGACAAGGCCAAGGCCAACCTTGAGGCCAACCGCAACCAGGAGGACGTCGCGGACGACACGGCCCGGACGCAGGGGCCGGTGGCGCAGGGGCAGCAGGCGCAGGGCCAGACGTCGTAACCGACGGCGATTTCCGGCCTCCTCGGCCGCTCCGGACCGGACGGGGACCGTTCGACGCCGCCGTGGCCTCGTAACCTGTCCCCATGGGCGGGGTGAAGAGCAGACGGATGCCGCGGGCCGTACGGGAGCAGCAGATGCTGGACGCGGCCGTGCGGACCTTCGGGCAGCGCGGGTACCGGGCCGCGTCGATGGACGAGATCGCCGAACTGGCGGGCGTCTCCAAGCCGTTGGTGTACCTGTACCTGAACTCGAAGGAAGACCTCTTCACCGCCTGCATCCGCCGCGAGGCCGAGGCGCTGACCGCGGCCGTACGGGCGGGGGTGCGCCCCGGGCTGCCCGCCGACCGCCAGCTCTGGGAAGGGCTCACGGCCTTCTTCACGCACACCGCGCTGCACCCGGACGGCTGGTCGGTGCTGCACCTCCAGGCCCGTACGCACGGTGAGCCCTTCGCGGCCGAGGTGGCCGCGGTGCGGGCCGACCTGGTGGCGTTCGTCACCGAGGTGATCGTGGTCGCCGCGCGGGAGGCCCGCCGCGATCCGTCCCTGCCCGGGCGGGAGGTCGCCGGGCTCGCCGAGGCCCTCGTCGGCGCCGCCGAATCGCTGGCGGCCTGGGCCAACGCCACGCCGGGCGTCACGGCCGGACAGGCGGCGGCGACGCTGATGAACTTCGCCTGGGCCGGACTCGGTGAGCTGATGGACGGGCGGCCGTGGGTGCCGCCGAGCGAGGTGGAGGCCGTACCGGCCGGGTAGTCCCGCCTGTGGATCCTCGAACGCTCAGCCGGTCAGCGGGCGTACCTCGCCCACGACGTGCGGGCGCCTGCCGTCGCCGAGCAGGGCGAAGCGGGTGCCGTCCGCCGCGTACGTCACCGTGGCGGGCAGCAGTACCGGCGCCCTGAACTCCGCGCGGACGGCGGCCGCCTGCGGTGTGCCGAGCTCGGCGAGGCAGCGCGCCAGCGTCCACATGCCGTGCGCGACGGCCCGGGGGAAGCCGAACGGGCGGGCCGTGAGCGGATGCAGGTGGATGGGGTTGCGGTCGCCGGAGGCCGCGGCGTAGCGCCGCCCGATGTCGCCGGAGAGCCGCCACCGCGTCCGGGCGGGCGGGATGTCACGGGCGTTCAGGGGCCGGCCGCCCGCCACGGGGGCGTCGACGGCGGTCCGGTGCCGGGCCAGGTACGTGCTGCGCGACGCCCACGCCAGGTCACCGCCCGCCCGCACCTCGGTCACCACCGTCGCCTCGGTACCGCGCCGGTGCGGCGCCAACCCGGCGACCTGGACCGTGAGTTCGTACGTCCCGGAGGCGGGCAGGGCGCGGCGCTGCTCGATCGCCAGGGACGTGTGGACCAGGCCGAGCAGGGGGAGCGGGAAGTCCCGGCGGCTCATCAGGGCCATGGCCAGGGGAAAGGCCAGGACGTGCGGGTGGGTGACGGGCAGCGTGTCACCCCCGGCCGGGAACCCGCACACCCGCTCGTACGCGGCGAGGCGGGCCGGGTCGACGCGGACGCCGGGCAGGACCAGCCGGGTGCGGGGGAACTCCGCGTCGGGGCGGGGCCGTCTGAAGGGGGAGAGCAGGGCCCCGCGGGCGAGCATGAGACACAGACAGCGGTCGGCCATGGTCAGGCTCCCGGCTCGGTCGGCTCTTTACCGGGGGGTAAGGTTACCCGAGGTAATGCTGAGGCGGTTCCGCTGTCGCGCCCTGACCCCGTTTCGAGGTGCCGGCCGGGGGTAGGCGGCGAGCGGCAGTCGGTCCGTGGTCGTCGGGAGGGCGCGCGGACCGTACGGCGCAAGGGTCGTGCGGGGCCCGAGGGGCGCGAAGACCCCGCACGACCGCCGGCCGTCGGGTCCCGACGGCCGGCGCTCTTCGTTCCGCCCCGCGGACGTGGCCGATCCCGTCCCGCGAATGGTGCCGGTCCCGCTTCGCGGGCGTCGCCGATCCCGCACAGCTCCGTCGCCGGAGCCCCGCCGAACCAGCACAGCCCCCTCACGGCGGAGCCGTACGATCCGGTTCCTGACCGGTGATGATCTCCGCCCCGACCGTGGCGGCCGTCCACCGGAGTCCGCCGGCGCCACGCCCCGCACCATGAGGCCCGCACGCCAGGCGGCAGAGCACTGCGTCACCGCCGCCACAGGAGTCGCTCGTGTCCCTCATGCATTCCTCGTCCGCCCTGTCCTTCCCCTCGGCCTCCGCCTCCTTAGATACCGAGCCCGGGCCCCGCCTCGTGGTACCCGAACTCCGGCGCCAGGACGGAGTGGTGCGCGAGGCGTACGTACCGCCGCTCGTCGCCCCGGTGACGCACGGCTCGCTCGCCGACCTGCCCTTCGGGAACGCCGTGAGCGACCCCGGCCGGGTCGTCCTCAGCCGCCGGACCGACGGCGGCGGCTGGACGGACGTGACGGCCGCCGCCTTCAAGGACCAGGTGCTGGCGGTCGCCAAGGGGCTGATCGTCGGAGGCCTGGTGCCGGGTGACCGGATCGCCGTCATGTCCCGCACGACGTACGAGTGGACGCTGCTGGACTTCGCCGCGTGGGCGGCCGGCCTGGTGACCGTGCCCGTCTACCCGACCTCCTCCGTCTTCCAGGCCCGCTGGATCCTCCAGGACACCGGGGCCGTCGCCCTCGTCACCGAGACCACCGCGCAGGCCGCCGCGCTCGGCCCGGAACGGGCGCTCCTGCCCGACCTGCGGCACCTGTGGGTCGTGGAACAGGGCCACGTGGAGGCCCTCGCCGAGGCCGGCGCCCACGTACCCGACGAGGAAGTGGCGGTACGGCGCGCCATGCTGGGGCCCGACGCGCTCGCCACCGTCGTCCACACCTCCGGCACCACCGGCCGCCCCCGGGGCTGCGCCCTCACCCACGGCAACTTCCTCGCCGAGGTCGACAACGCCGTCGAGCTGCTCTACCCGGTCTTCAGGGCCCGGACGAAGGAGGAGGCGTCGATCCTCCTCTTCCTCCCCATGTCCCACGTCTTCGGCCGCATGGTCGCCATCGCCTGCGTACGGGCCCGGGTACGGCTGGGCCACGCGCCGAGCCTCAAGTCCGAGGACCTCATGGCGGACCTCGCGAGCTTCCGGCCGACGGCCCTGCTGGCCATCCCGTACATGCTGGAGAAGGTCTACAACGTGGCCCGCGCCCGTGCCGACCTGGGCCGCCGGACGGCGTCGTTCGACCGGGCGGCGGGCGTGGCCCGGCGCTACGGCGAGGCCCTGGAGGCACAGCGGCGCGGCAGCGGTGACGGGCCGGGTGCCGCCCTGAAGGCGGCCCGCACCTTCTACGACCCGCTCGTCTACCGGCGCATCCGCAACGCCCTGGGCGGCAGGCTCCGTTACATCGTCTCCGGCGGCTCCCCGCTGGGCCGCTCCCTCGCCGCCTTCTACGCCGGGACCGGCATCGACATCTACGAGGGGTACGGCCTCACCGAGTGCACCGCCGCCGCCACGGTCACACCCCCGCTCAAGCCCAGGATGGGCACGGTGGGCTGGCCGCTGCCCGGCACCCGCGTCCACATCGCGGACGACGGCGAGATCCTGGTGGCCGGCCGGCAGGTGCTGCGCGGCTACTGGGACCCGCAAGGAGGCGGGCTGACCCCGGCGACCCGCGAGGGCTGGCTCGCGACCGGGGACCTCGGCCGGCTGGACGACGAGGGCTACCTCACCATCACCGGCCGCAAGAAGGAGATGCTGATCACCGCGGGCGGCAAGAGCGTGGCCCCGGCGCCGCTGGAGGACTGGCTGCGCGCCCACCCGCTGATCTCCCAGTGCATGGTCCTCGGTGACGGCCGCCCGTACGTCTCCTGTCTGCTCACCCTCGACACCGAGGGCGTCCACCACTGGCGCCGCATGAACGGCAAGCACGCGGTCCCGACGGAACTCCTCGTGGACGACGAGCTGCTGCTGGCGGTGCTCCAGCGCGCGGTCGACGAGGCCAACAGGCTGGTCTCCCGCCCCGAGTCGATCCGCAGGTTCACCGTCCTCACCACCGACTTCACCGAGACCTCCGGCCACCTGACCCCGTCCCTGAAGCTCCGCCGCGGCGCCGTCGCCCGGGACTTCGCGGACGCGATCGAAGGGTTGTACACGCGGTAGCCGCCGGTAGTCGCCAGTAGGTGCCCCGGCCGGTCAGTCCACCAGGTCCGCCGCCGTCAGCAGCCGGGTGAGGTCCGTGCGGGAGCGGACGTGCAGCTTGCGGTAGATGCGGGTGAGGTGGGCCTCCACCGTCTTGCGGGAGACGAAGAGGGAGGCTGCGGCCTCCGTGTTGTTCAGGCCGCGCGCCACCGCGCGTGACACCTGGAACTCCTGCGGGGTGAGCCGGCGCAGCGCCCCGCAGGGGTCCGGGGCCGTGCGGGCCGCCGGGATGCCGCCCGC